>JBEBBB010000331.1:0-10943 GCA_041158605.1 Pseudomonadota bacterium | reverse complement strand
ATGCAGGAGGTGTTCCGTGAGCTTTCTCACCGGGACAAAGGCGCCGCCAAGCCCTTAAAAGAGTGTTTGGACGATTTGAAACGGTCCAAAGCCCAGGCTGCTATCGCTGAGGAATGGGCCGCCAAGGCCACAGCCCTGTTGGCCCAACCCCGCCTCAATTTGGCCGATGCCATGGCCTGGCAGCGCGATGCCGCCAAAGCCGGCGCCCCCTTGTCCAAAGAGCCTTTGTCTGCCCTGAAGCAGGCGTTGGCAGACCGGATGAAGGCCTTGGAAGACCTGCAGCACCGGGTGCAGGTGGAGCGCGAGTCCGCCGTGTTGTTGGCACAGCGCATTGAGGTGTTATCCACCAAACCCATCAAAGAAGCCCAGGCCGCCTTGGATACCCTGCGTGTGGATGTGGCGCAGTGGCAAACCCAAGCGCAAGCTTTGGCGACCGAGCCCGCCTGGGAGAGCCTAGACCCCCGTTACCCCACCCAACTGGAAGCCTCTCGCGCCCAATTGGCTGTGGTTTGGGAGGCCTTTGAAGCCGCACTGCTGATGGCCACTGCCGCGTTGGAGCAGGCCGAGGCGCCTTTGCCAGCCGTGCCGGTGTGGGCAGACGAGCTGCGTGTTTTGCGCGGGGTGTCTGAACCCGTGGCAGCCCCCGCCCCGCACGCGACCGAGGGTGTGGAACCCGCGCCGCGCAAAACCGCCGCAGCCGATCCCGATGGCGCGCTGCGCCGCCAGGCCGATGCCGCCCGTGAGGACCTGCTGGCCAAAGCACTGGCCTTGACACAGGCGCCCGAAGGCCAACGCCCGGGTGGTCGGAAAATCCAAGAAACCTTGCGCCAGTTGCGGGACCAGTGGAAAACCATCGACAAAGCCGGTTTCCCCAACCACGCCTTGTGGAAACGGTTCGACGACGCCTGTAACCAAGCCCACAAATTGGTGGAGCTTTGGTTGGGCAAGCTCAAGGAGCAAAACGAAGCGAACCGCAGCCAGCGTTTGGCTTTGATCGAATCCGTGCGTGCCTGGATGGCCGCCCATGCCGACAACCAAGATTGGAAAACCCAGTCCCGGGAGTTGCACGCCTACGCGGAGCAATGGCGCCAGTCCGGCCACTTGAGCGAAAAACTGTTCGCCGAGCTGCAACCGCTGTGGAAACAGGTTATGCACGAGGCGCACGCGCCGCTGGAGCAGGCGCAGGCTGCAAGCCTGGCCCGGCGGCAAGCCTTGATCGCCGAGGCCCAGGCTTTGGGCGAGGCCCCCAACTTGCGTGTGGATGCCGTCAAAGCCTTGCAGCAGCGCTGGCAACAAGAGGCCCAGGGTGTGCCCCTGGACCGCAAGCAAGAGCAAAAACTGTGGGAGGCTTTCCGCCAACCCTTGGATGCCGCTTTCGAGCGCAAAGGTGCCGAGCGCGACAAAGCCGCTCATGCCGCACTGACCCCCCACGACCGGGCGGTGCTGGAAGCATCCCAAGCCCTGGACGCTGCCACCCAGTCGGGTGATGCGCAAGCCATCCGAACCGCCATGGCCGCTTTGCAGTCGGTGGCCCGTGGCGGCCCCACAGCAGCCCCTGCCGCCCCTGTTGCACCCGCTGCACCTGATGCGGCCCAGGTGGATGCAGCTGTGGCCTCTTCTGACACGCACATGGCACCGGCACCCAAGGTGGCGCCAGACCGCAAACTTGTCGCGGTCCGTGGCGACGACCGGCCCGGTATGACCAAGGCCGCACCTGCTCAAACCAGCGGCCGCCCTGGTGCCCCCGGGCGCCGTGATGGTGGTCGTGATGGGCGCGACAGCCGCGATGGTCGGTCGCCCATGGGTTTCCGCGACGGTGCCGAACCCCGTGGCCCCCGTTTGGGTGATGCCGCTTTCCGCGCCCAACGCGACGCTTTGGACCGCGCCGAACAGGCGGTGCGCCGCCTGGCCGCACAAGCCCATGGTGAGGTGTTGACCCAGCTGCTCGATGCCTGGGCCGCCCGGGATGGTTCAGCCATACCCACCGCGCAAGCGTTGGGTGGCAAAACCGGTGCGACCGCCAGAGGGGCTTGGGTTCAAGCCCTATCGGGGTCGGCACAACCCCCCGCAGCGGCCGACAAGGCCTTGTTGCGGTTGGAGATCGCGGCCGACCTGCCCACCCCCGCCGAACAGTTATCGGCCCGGCGCTTGTTGCAGCTGGAGTTGTTGACCCGGCGCCACGACCCGTCCCCCGCCGACACCTGGGTGGCCGATGTGGCGCAAGTGCTGGGTGCCCCCGCCGAGCCCGGCAAACAACGCCGTTTGCAAGCGGTGCTAAAGGCTTTGTTGCGGCGCTGAGCCAGCGGACAAGGCAGGCAGCGGGCCTGGTTGAAAAAAGGCCAACAACAGGGGCCACACCGTGGGGCAGGCCTGTGCAAAACCCTCGGGGTCTGCGAAGTACGCTTCACAGGCCACCGCAAAAAACTCCACTGGTGAGGTGGCACCGTAAGGGTCCAGCCAGGGGGCTGGACCCCCAAAGCGCTGGGCCATTTCTGTGCGTTGTTGGTGGTCTTCCCAGGCTTGGTACAAGGTGTCGCGCCAAAACCTGTGCGCGGCCACCGTACTGGTCAATCCCATAAAACCAGGTGGCAAAGCCGGGCACCCATCGGGTGGGTGGTAGGCCCCTTTGTGCCGCATGTCCAGCTTGTGCGCGAACTCGTGTATGACCAGGTTGTGCCCCACCGCCGGTCCTGTGTGACCACCCAACACGTGCGACCAAGCCAGCATCACCGGCCCACCTTGCATGGCCTCACCGGCCAGGGTTTCGCGGTATTGGTGAACCACCCCACTGTCGTCTACCACGGTGCGTTGGGCCACCACTTCGTCGGGGTGGACCACCACCCCCACAAAGTCGGCGTACCAATCCAGCGCGTCTGGCCCCCAGTACAACAGCGGCAGGCAGGCTTGGGCCGCGATGCCCACCGCCATCGCATCGGTGACCACCAAGCCTTGTCCACCTGCAAACTCTTTCTGCGCCAAAAACGCCGATGCCAGGTGTTGCAGGTGTTTCTGTTCGCTGGGGCTGCGGCGCGCCAACACCGGGTGCTGCTCTACCACCGCGTGCCACAGGGGTGTGGGTATGTTGGGCGGGCGGCGCCAAGTGGTCAACCAAGCAGCCACCCGCTGCCACCACCGGGTTTTCATGTGGGAGGTGGGGTGGTTTCCCAACGGCCATCCCGGTAAAGGCGCAACCCCCCGCCTCGAGGCGGCACCGCGGCGGCGTCCCAATCGGGCAGCACCAGGCGGTGCAAACCCGGTGCCAGGGTGTGTTGCCCGGGTTGGTGTGTGTGCCCGTGCACCAGCACGGTTGCGCCATGGGCGCCCATGTGGGCCAGCGCGGTGGGTGTGTCCACGTCGGCGTAGACCTGGTCGGCACGCCGTTTGTTCGCTTCGCTGTGGGCCCTGGCGCCTTGCGCCCACGCCAGGCGATCGGTCAAGGGGCGGGTCAAAAACGCCTGCTGCCACGCGTCGGTTCGGACCTGTTGTCTGAACGCCATGTAGCTGTGATCGCCCAGGCACCAGGCATCACCATGGGTCAGCAACCACCGGTGTGCGCCCCACTGCAGCAGTGTAGGGTCGGCCAAAGCCTGGGTGTGTGTGCGTTGGTGAAAGCCAGGACCCAGCAAAAAGTCCCGGTTGCCGTGCATCACATACACGGGACACCGTTGGGCGCAGCGGGCCAGGGTGTCACAAATGGCGCTCAAGAACGCACCACCGCCTTCTGCTTGGGCTAGGGTGTCGTCACCCACCCACAATTCGAACAGGTCGCCCAAAATGAACAGGGCATCGCCTTGGAACTGGTCGAGGTAACGCGTCCACGCTGCCGCCGTGGCTGGTTCGGATACCTGCAAGTGGGTGTCCGAGATCACGTCGACCACCTGCCAGTGGTCGGGTGCGGTCAATGGGGCCACACCCATCAAGGCTTCAGAGTGCAACCGCTTTCTCGATCACCACATCATCCTGGGGCACATCGTCGTGGAAACCTTTGCGGCCGGTTTTGACACCGCGAATCGCATCCACCACCTCGGTGCCCGCCACCACTTTACCAAACACCGCGTAACCCCAGCCTTGCAGCGAGGGTGCGGTGTGGTTCAAGAAGGCGTTGTCTGCCACGTTGATAAAAAACTGTGCCGTGGCGGAGTGGGGCGCTTGGGTGCGTGCCATGGCCAGGGTGTACTTGTTGTTTTTCAGGCCGTTGTTGGCCTCGTTTTGGATTTCGGCCTGGGTTGGTTTTTGTTTCATGCCAGGTTCAAAACCACCGCCCTGGATCATGAAGCCGTCGATCACGCGGTGGAACACCGTGTTGTTGTAGTGGCCGCTGTTGACGTAAGACAAAAAGTTGGCGGTGGACAAAGGGGCTTTTTCGCCATCGAGCTCGATGGTGATGACACCGTGACCGGTGATGTGCAGTTCGACTTGGGGGTTGGCCATGGTCATTTCTCCAGTGTGGCTTTGATGATGGTGATGGGGTCGGTGGGCACGTCTTGGAACATGCCCCGGTTACCGGTGCGCACAGCCCGCATTTTGTCCACCACGTCGGTGCCGGCCACCACCTTGCCAAACACCGCATAACCCCAGCCTTGTGGGCTGGGAGCGGTGTGGTTCAAAAAGGTGTTGTCGGCCACGTTGATGAAAAATTGGGCGGTAGCGGAATGGGGGTCAGAGGTGCGGGCCATGGCCACCGTGTAACGGGTGTTTTTGAGGCCGTTGTTCGCCTCGTTGGTGATGGCGGCACGGGTGGGTTTTTGCCGCATGTTGGCATCAAACCCTCCCCCCTGCACCATAAACCCATCGATGACCCGGTGGAACACCGTGCCGTCGTAATGGCCGTCTTTGACGTACTGGACAAAATTGTCAACGGATACGGGGGCTTTGTCGCGGGCCAGCTCCAGCACCACCGTGCCCAGGTTGGTTTGCAAAGACACCCGGGTCGGGGTGGCGGTGGTGGTTTGGGCCGTGGCGGCTGACGCCCACCACACCAAGGCCGCAGCGGCCAGAAAAGTTTTGCGCAACATGGGAAGGGGGTTGGGTAGAGAAAAAAGCGGCTGGGTGCTTTGCAAGCCCGTTACCGGGTGGGTGACAAGCCCAGGGTCAGGGTGCGCCACTGTTGCACCCGTTTGTAGAGATCGGGGTTGTTGGGGTCGAGTTGCAGCGAGCGGTTCCAGGCCCGTCCGGCCAAGTTGGCGTAGACATCACCCAGGTTTTGGTGGGCTGTGGCGTAGCCCGGGTTGAGCCGCACCGCCATTTCAAGGGACACACGGGCTTCATCCAGCTGGTTTTGACCTGCTTGCAGCACCGCGAGGTTGTTGAACGGCTCCGGTAGCTCGGGGTGGTCGCGGGTGAGTTGGCTGTAGAGGGCCATCGCTTCTGGGGTGCGCCCTTGTTGCGCCAAGATAACCCCGCGGATAAAACGCATCTGGGGGTCCCGGGCCTGTTGAGCCAAGTGGGCATCGGCTTTTTGAAGGGCTTGCTCCAACTGGCCTGCCCGCACCAGCCGGTCCACCTCGGCATGGGGGCTGTTTTGGGCCCAGGCGGCACCTGTTGCACCCCAAACGGCCAGCGCCAAGCCCAGCGGTGTTAACCGGTGCAGACAGAGGGCCCAGGCCCGGTGCAACAGGGGGGGCGTGGAAGGCCGGTTGTGGGGGCAGGACATGGAAACCTCGGTGGAAAATGCTGCAAGGGCCTCGGGAAGCGGGCACAATACGCGACCTCCCGCAGCCTTCCGGTGAACGCGATTGGGCGCCTCCGGGGCCCGGCAGCGGGCTTTCCGTATACTCAAAACGATTGTATCTGAGGGGGTTTCCCCCGTCTGGTCATGCCTTTAAGACTGTACAACTCCCTCACACGCCAGGTGGACGGCTTCACCCCCCTGGAGCCCGGTCACGTGCGCATGTATGTGTGCGGCATGACCGTTTACGACCTGTGCCATCTGGGGCACGCGAGGTCCATGGTGGCGTTTGATGTGTTGCAACGTTGGCTCAAGGCCGTGGGCTTTCGGGTGACATACGTGCGCAACGTCACCGACATTGACGACAAAATCATCGCCCGGGCCCTCAAAAACGGCGAAACCATCCGGTCTTTGACCGATCGCATGGTAGACGCCCTGCATCAGGACGCCGACGCCTTGGGTATCGAGCGCCCCACTTTTGAGCCCCGTGCCACCGAGTTTGTGCCCCAGATGCTGGACCTGATCCAGCGCTTGGAGAACAAGGGCTTGGCCTACCGCTCGGCCAACGGTGACGTCAACTACGCGGTGCGCCAGTTTCCTGGTTACGGCAAGTTGTCGGGCAAAAGCCTGGACGAGTTGCGGGCGGGCGAGCGTGTGGCGGTGGCCGATGACAAACGCGACCCCTTGGATTTTGTGTTGTGGAAAGCGGCCAAAACCACCGAGCCCGATGAAGCCAAGTGGGACGGTGCCTATGGCCTGGGCCGCCCGGGTTGGCACATTGAATGTTCGGCCATGAGCTGCCAGATGTTGGGTGAGAGCTTTGACATCCACGGTGGTGGCGCCGACCTGCAGTTCCCCCACCACGAAAACGAAATCGCGCAGAGCGAGGGTGCCACCGGTCAACCCTTGGCCTCGGTCTGGATGCACAACGGTTTTGTGCGGGTGGACAACGAAAAAATGTCCAAAAGCCTGGGCAATTTTTTCACCATCCGCGAGGTGCTTGAAAAGTACGACGCCGAGACCGTGCGGTTTTTTATCGTGCGAACCCACTACCGCAGCGCCTTGAACTACAGCGACGCCCACCTGGACGACGCCAAGGCGTCCTTGAAGCGGCTGTACACCGCCCTGGACGCGGTACCCCCCGAGGCTGTTGCCATCGATTGGGCAGATCCCCATGCCCAGCGTTTCCGGGCGGCCATGGACGAAGACCTCGGTACCCCGGAAGCGATGGCGGTGTTGTTCGATTTGGCCGGTGAGGTCAACCGCACGCGCTCCACCGCCCGCTCGGGTTTGCTCAAAGCTTTGGGCGCCACTTTGGGGTTGCTGCAGGTGGATCCGCAGTCCTTTTTGCGCACCGGCGCCGGTTTGGACGAAGCCGCTATCCAGGCCCACATCGATGCCCGTGCCGCCGCCAAAGCCGCCAAAAACTACGCCGAGGCCGACCGCATCCGCCAAGACCTGGCCGCCCAGGGTGTGGTGCTCAAAGACGGTGCTGGTGGGACCACGTGGGTGCGCGCATGACAAGGCGCAAACCCGCTCCTGTTGTGGTGGGGCAGCCTTCTTACTGGGCCGATGCGTGTGAGCACCTGGTCCAGAAAGACCGGGTCATGAAAAAGCTGATCCCGCAGTTCCCAGGCGCGGCCTTGCAGTCGCGTGGTGACGCCTTCACCACGCTGGCCCGCAGCATTGTGGGGCAGCAAATTTCCGTGAAGGCTGCCCAATCGGTGTGGGACCGTTTTGAAGCCTTGTTGCCCCAAGTGGCACCCACGGCGGTGTTGCGCCTCAAGGTGGACGACATGCGGGCGGCGGGGTTGAGTGCCCGCAAGGTGGAATACCTGGTCGACCTGGCTTTGCACTTTGACAACGGCGCTTTGCATGTGGCCGATTGGGCCGGTATGGACGATGAGGCCATCGTTGCTGAGCTGGTGGCCATACGGGGTGTGGGCCGTTGGACCGCAGAGATGTTTTTGATGTTCCATTTGATGCGCCCAGACGTGTTGCCCTTGGACGACGTGGGCCTGTTGCGCGGCATCAGCACCTGTTATTTTTCGGGCGACCCCGTCAGCCGCAGCGATGCGCGCGAGGTGGCTGCCGCATGGGCGCCTTACCGGACGGTGGCAACTTGGTATATTTGGCGGTCGTTGGACCCGCTGCCTGTTGCGTACTGAGCGCTGATCGCCCTGTTCACCCACCTGGGCGCCCGTTTGTTGAACAAGACCACAGGAGTTACACCTTGGCCAAAAAGAATTTTCTCGATTTTGAACAACCCATTGCCGAGTTGGAAACCAAGATCGAAGAGCTGCGTTATGTCCAAACCGAATCGGCGGTAGACATCTCCAGCGAGATTGAGCAGTTGGGCAAAAAGAGCCTGCAGCTCACCAAAGACATTTACAGCAACCTGACCCCTTGGCAAATCACCAAGATCGCCCGCCACAGCGACCGGCCCTACACGCTGGACTATGTGCGCGAGATCTTCACCCACTTTGTCGAGTTGCACGGTGACCGGCATTTTGCGGACGACCAGAGCATTGTGGGTGGTTTGGCCCGTTTTAACGGCCAACCCTGTATGGTTTTGGGCCACCAAAAGGGCCGAGACACCAAGGAACGCACCGCCCGCAACTTTGGCATGACCCGACCCGAGGGGTACCGCAAAGCTTTGCGCCTCATGAAGCTGGCCGAAAAGTTCCACCTGCCGGTGTTCACGTTTGTGGACACCCCGGGTGCCTACCCGGGTATCGATGCCGAGGAGCGCAGCCAGTCCGAAGCCATAGGCCGCAATATTTTTGAAATGGCGCAGCTGGAAGTGCCGATCATCTCCACCATCATTGGTGAGGGGGGGTCTGGTGGGGCCTTGGCCATCGCGGTGGCCGACCAGGTGTTGATGTTGCAGTATTCGGTTTATTCGGTGATCAGCCCGGAAGGGTGCGCCTCCATTCTGTGGAAAACCAGCGACCGTGCGGCCGATGCCGCTGAAGCCTTGGGTATCACCGCCCACCGCCTGAAAGCCTTGAGCCTGGTTGACAAAATCGTCAACGAGCCCGTGGGCGGCGCCCACCGCGATCACAAACAAATGGCGTCCTTCCTCAAACGCGCCCTGTCCGATGCCTACCGCCAGGTGGCCGACTTGAAAGTGGACGACCTGATCGAGCGCCGCCACGCCCGTCTGAACAGCTACGGGCGGTTCACCGACACCAAAGTCGATGGGCGTGACAGCAAAGGTGAACGGCGCTGAGGCCTTGACACCCAGCGCAGAGCCCAACCCCTGCGGGCCCGCGCTGGCAGCTTGGGCCCTTGACCACCCTGAACCAGATCCGGGCCCAACCGCCGAAACCACTCCAGCAACCCACCCCTGGGCGGTGGCGTTCAGCGGTGGGGCTGATTCGACGGCCCTGTTGTTGGCTGCGGTGGAGCTGTGGCCGGGCCGGGTGCAGGCCTTCCACATCCACCACGGTTTGCAAGCGGCGGCGGATGGTTTTGCCGACCACTGCGCCACCTTTTGTGCCGCCCGCGGTGTGCCCTTGCACACCTTGCGCGTCAACGCGCACCCCGCCCCCCGTGAAAGCCCCGAGGCGGCGGCCCGGGACGCCCGTTACCGGGGGTTGGCACAGTTGGCTGTGAGCCAAAAGGCCCACACCGTTCTATTGGGGCAACACGCCCAGGACCAGGTCGAAACCGTGTTGTTGGCCTTGACCCGGGGCGCCGGCCTGCCGGGTTTGGCGGGTATGGCTGCCAGCACCGAACGCCACGGTGTGCGGTTTGGCCGGCCTTTGTTGGCCACCGACACCCGGGTCTTGAGGGCTTGGTTGCTGGCCCAACAAGTGGCTGTGGTGGAGGACCCCACCAACACCGACCAGCGCTACACCCGCAACCGCATCCGGGCCCGCTTGTTGCCCGAGATGCTGTCGGCGTTTCCAGCCAGTTTGTCCACTGTGGCCCGCTCAGCCCGTGCCGCCGCCCAGGCCCAAGTTTTGTTGGACGAGGTGGCCGCGGCCGATCTGGCCCAGGTGGGCAACCCACCGCTGATCAAGCGTTTGCAAGCTCTGAGCCGGCCCCGCCAGGCGAATGTCTTGCGGTACTGGCTCAAGCAGGGTTGGGCTTGTGCCCCTTCTGAGGCCCAACTGGAGGCCTGTCTGGACCAGGTGGCCACTTGCACCACGCGGGGGCACCGGATCGAACTCAAAGTCGCGCAAGGCCACATGGTCCGGGACGGGGCGGCTTTGTGCTTTCACCCCCCCGCTATAATCCCAAAGTTTTGTCCCTAACTCCCCCCAAGATGGCTTTGATCGTACACAAATACGGTGGCACCAGCATGGGCTCGACCGAGCGCATCCGCAATGTCGCCAAACGCGTGGCCAAGTGGCACCGCGCCGGCCACCAGATGGTGGTCGTACCCAGCGCCATGAGCGGCGAGACCAACCGCTTGCTGGCCCTGGCCAAAGAGCTGGCGCCTGGCAAGCCCGCCGACGCGTACTACCGCGAACTGGACCAGTTGGCCGCCACCGGTGAGCAAGCTTCCTCCGCCTTGCTGGCCATTGCCTTGCAAGCCGAAGGCATCAACGCGGTCAGTTATTCGGGCTGGCAGGTACCCATCCAGACCAACAGCGCCTACACCAAGGCCCGCATCGAGTCCATCGCCGAAGACAAGGTCAAGGCCGACCTGAACGCCGGCAAAGTGGTCATCATCACCGGCTTCCAAGGGGTGGACGAGGGCGGCAACGTGACCACCCTGGGCCGTGGCGGTTCCGACACCTCGGCGGTGGCCGTGGCGGCCGCTATCCATGCCAAGGAATGCCTGATTTACACCGACGTGGACGGCGTGTACACCACCGACCCGCGTGTGGTGCCCGAAGCCCGCCGCTTGGAGCGCGTCAGCTTCGAGGAGATGCTGGAAATGGCCAGCATGGGTTCCAAGGTGCTGCAGATCCGCTCCGTGGAGTTTGCCGGCAAGTACCGCGTGCCCATCCGCGTGTTGTCCAGCTTCACCAGCTGGGACATCGACCTGACCGAAGAAGCCCAGTCGGGCACCCTGATCACTTTTGAGGAAGACGAGACCATGGAATCAGCCGTTGTATCCGGCATTGCCTTCAACCGCGATGAAGCCAAGGTGTCCGTGTTGGGCGTGCCCGACACCCCCGGCATTGCTTACCAAATCCTGGGCGCGGTGGCCGATGCCAACGTCGAGGTTGACGTCATCATCCAGAACGTGAGCAAAGACGGCAAGACCGACTTCAGCTTCACCGTTCACCGCAATGACTACGCCAAGACCATCGACCTG
>JBEBBB010000330.1:0-2632 GCA_041158605.1 Pseudomonadota bacterium | reverse complement strand
AGACCTTCCTCGACATCATGGGTTACACCCTGGCCGAGATCGAGGGCCAGCACCACAGCCAGTTGTGCACCCCCGATTGTGAAACAGACCCGGCATACCAAAAGCTCTGGGACACCTTGGCACGCGGCGAGTTTGTGTCGGGCGACTTTGAACGCCGCACCAAAAGCGGCAAAACGGTTTGGATACACGGCAGCTACAACCCCATTTTTGGCCCCACCGGCCAGCCCTACAAAGTGGTGAAGTACGCCCACGATGTCACCGCACGCAAAGCCCAAGAGGCCGAGTTCAAAAGCCTGGTCGACGCGGTCAACCTGGTGCAGGCCGTGGTGGAGTTTGACCTGCAAGGCAACCTGCTCAAGGCCAACGACACCTTTTTGCACACCTTTGGATACGAGATCCAAGAGGTATTGGGCCAACACCACCGCTTGTTTTGTTTGCCCGATTACGCGGCCTCTGCGGACTACCAGAACTTTTGGGCCCGTTTGGGCCGCGGCGAGCCCACCGGGGGCGAGTTCCAGCGCATCACCAAATCTGGGGGCATCATCTGGTTGTCGGGGTCTTACAACCCGGTTTACGACGCCAATGGCAAGGTGTTCAAGTTCATCAAGTTTGCCAACGACATCACCCACCGCAAACTGCGCAGTGCCGAGTTTGAAGGCCTGGTCAAATCGGTCGACCTGGTACAGGCCGTGATCGAATTCGACCTCCAAGGCCGTGTCATCCACGCCAACGACAACTTCCTCAAGGCGTTTGGTTACCAAAAAGACGAGGTGTTGGGCCAGCACCACCGCATGTTCTGCGACCCTGCATATGTGCGCTCACCCGAGTACGCCATGTTTTGGGAACGCCTGAACCAGGGCGAACACGACCAAGGCCAGTTTCGGCGCATCCGCAAAGATGGCACCGACATTTGGCTCCAAGCCAGTTACAACCCCATCCTGGACTTGCAAGGCAAGGCCTACAAGGTGGTGAAGTTCGCCACCGACATCACCGAGGCCAAACGCCGCAACGCCGAGTTTGAAGGCAAGATGAAATCGGTGGACCGGGTCCAAGCCATCATCGAGTTCGACACCCGTGGCCGCGTGCTGCACGCCAACGAGAATTTTTTGGCCACGTTTGGCTACAAACTCGAAGAGGTGGTGGGCGAACACCACCGCATGTTCTGCGACCCGGTGTACGGCCGCAGCGCCGACTACGTGGCCTTTTGGGACCGCCTGGGCCGGGGTGAATTTGAAACCGGTGAGTTCCGGCGGCTGGACAAAAACGGGCGCGACGTCTGGATCCAAGCCAGCTACAACCCCATCTTGGACGACGAGGGCCGCCCCTACAAGGTGGTCAAGTTCGCCACCGACGTCACCACGAACCGGCTGCGCAATTCCGAATTTGAAGGCACCACCTCGGCCATCTCGCGCTCGCAGGCGGTCATTGAATTCGACATGCAGGGCAACATCCTCAAGGCCAACAACAACTTTTTGCGCACCCTGGGCTACACCAGCGACGAAATCGCTGGCCAGCACCACAAGATTTTTTGCGATCCCGAGCTGGTCAAATCCACCGAATACCGCAACTTCTGGGCCGATTTGGGCGAGGGGCAGTACAAATCTGGCCGCTACCGCCGCATCGGCAAACACGACGTCGAGGTCTGGATCCAAGCCACCTACAACCCCATCCTCAACCTCAAGGGTGAGCCCTACAAGGTGGTCAAGTTTGCGTCCGATGTGACCGAACAGGTCAAACGCGAACAACTGATCCGCGACAAAGTCACCTCCATCACCCAGGTGCTCGACGAGTTGTCCACCTCCATTGACAGCATCGCCAAAGGCTCAGAACGCTCCACCCAACTGGCCCAGGAAACCCATGGGCAGGCCTCCTCGGGCAACGCTTTGCTCAACCAGTCCAAAGCGGCCATCGACGAAATCGCCAAAGCCAACCACGCGGTCAACGAGATCATCAACACCATCACCGACATCGCCAGTCAGACCAACCTGTTGGCCTTTAACGCGGCCATTGAAGCGGCGCGGGCGGGTGAACACGGGTTGGGCTTCTCGGTGGTGGCCGACGAGGTGCGCAAACTGGCCGAAAAATCCACCCAGTCGGTGCGCGAAATCGCCCGCACCATCGACCAAACCAGCGTGCGGGTGCAAGAGGGGCAGCACCTCTCGGCGCAGGTGGCGGCAGCGTTTAACCAAATCCTGAAAGCCATCGAAAACACCAGCCAGTCGATCGGCATGATCCACGCGGCCACCCAGGAACAATCGGCCGCCACCCGCAATGTGACCGTACTGTTGAACGAGCTCCATGTGAGCCAGGAGCGCGCCTGATGCCCGACACCACCCGCGTTTACGCGGTGTGCCAGTTGGGTGACCTGCGGTTTGCGGTCAACGCCGACGACGTGGTGCAGGCCATACCGCGCCCCACCGAGGTTCTGGACCTGCCACAGCACCAGGCCCCAGACACCCCGGTGTTCATGCTCAGGGGCCAGGTGTTGCCCTTGCTCGACCTGTCACGCTGGTTGCCCAGCCTGAACCGGACCAGCAGCGCAGCGCCCGACAAGGTGATGGTGCTGCGCTGTGACACCCGGTGGGTGGCCATCGCCATCGACGAGTTGGTGGGCATGCAACGCCGCACAGGG
>JBEBBB010000329.1:0-7640 GCA_041158605.1 Pseudomonadota bacterium | reverse complement strand
GCCCATCCTGTACCTCAGCCGCCATGTGATCGCCCACAAAGCCGACTACTACCGCCTGCTGCTCAGCGTCACGCGCGACGGCGCTTGGGAACCATGGCTGGTCTTCATGCTGCAGGCCGTGGCCGAAACGTCCAAATGGACGACGGCCAAGATCGCTGCCATCCGCGCGCTGGCCGAACACACCACCGAACACGTGCGCACCCGCCTGCCCAAGATCTACACCCGCGAGCTGGTGGATGTGATCTTTGAGCAGCCCTATTGCCGCATCGGCAACCTGGTGGACAAAGGCATTGCCCAACGCCAAGCTGCCTCACGTTACCTGCACGACCTGGCAGCCCTGGGGGTGCTGCGCGACATGCCGTTTGGCAAAGAGAAGCTCTTCATTCACCCCAAGCTGATGCAGCTGCTCAGCCGGGACAACAACCAATTCCAGCTTTACGCCTGAAAACACCAGCACCCCGTCTGCGCCTGAGCAGGCAACCACGGGCACGGGGTCCATACCTTGGCATAATCCGCCCTCCTCCGCGTTCCTCCCTCCCATGCACTACTCGCTGTCCCAACACAAACTCAAACTCATCTTGTCCGGCCAAGGCATCAAAGCCCACGACGCGGGCGCCATCGACCAGCTGTTTGGTGGGCCAGACGGTTACTACTGGTACGGCACCTTGCGCGACATGTGCCCGGAAGGCAAAACGCTGTCGTGGGACGACCAGTACAGCCTGGTGAACGCCATACAGGCGCACGAAAACGCCACCGCCGAAGAGGACGACATGCCGCCCACCAAGCCCAGCCCGGCCAACCTGGCGGCCATTTGCAAACTGCTGGCCGACCCCATCTGACGCCGCAGGCGGTCAGGCCAGCGTGTAGGCGGTCTTGACCGTGGTGAAAAACTCGGCCGCGTAACGGCCCTGCTCGCGGGGACCGTAGCTGGACTGTTTGCGCCCGCCAAAGGGCACGTGGTAGTCCACCCCCGCAGTGGGCAGGTTCACCATGATCATGCCCGCCTGGGCGTGGCGTTTGAAGTGGCTGGCGTGTTTGAGGCTGGTGGTGGCGATGCCAGCCGACAAACCAAACGGGGTATCGTTGGCCACGGCCAAGGCCTCGTCGTAGTCCCGCACGCGGACCACACTGGCCACTGGGCCAAACACCTCCTCGCGGTTGATGCGCATCTGGGGTGTGGTGTCGGTGATCAAGGCCGGCGCCAGGTAATAGCCGTCGGTGTCGCGCACCAGGCGCTCGCCACCGGCCACCAGCCGCCCACCCTCGGTTTGGGCCAGGGCCACGTACGCCATGTCTTGTTCCAACTGGGCCGCGCTGACCACCGGGCCGATGTCGGTACCCGCCTTGAGGGCGTTGTCCACCCGCAGTTGCCGCACCCGTTGCACCAGTGCATCCACAAACCGGTCGTGTATGCCCTCGGTGACCACCAAACGGCTGGCCGCCGTGCAGCGCTGGCCGGTTGAGAAAAACGCGCTCTGCGCGCACAACTCGACCGCCTGTGCCAGGTCGGCATCGTCCAACACCACCTGGGGGTTTTTGCCCCCCATCTCCAGTTGCACTTTTTTGTGTTGCACCACGCAAGCCGCAGCGATGCGTTGCCCCACCGCCTGCGAGCCGGTGAAGCTGATCGCGTCCACACCCGGGTGGTTGACCATGGCCTCGCCCACGGTGCGGCCCTGTCCCATGACCAGGTTAAAAACGCCAGCCGGCAGGCCGCTGCGGCTGATGATCTCGGCAAGAGCCCAGGCACTACCCGGTACCAGGTCGGCGGGTTTCAAGACCACACAATTGCCAAAGGCCAACGCGGGCGCGATTTTCCAAGCGGGGATGGCGATGGGAAAATTCCAAGGGGTGATGAGACCGATCACACCCACCGGCTCGCGGGTGATCTCCACGCCCACACCGGGGCGCACCGAAGGCAACACCTCACCGGCCAGGCGCAGGCATTCGCCCGCAAAAAACTTAAAAATGTGGCCCGCGCGGGTGACCTCACCGATGGCCTCTGGCAGGGTTTTGCCCTCTTCCCGGGCCAACAGCTGGCCCAGGGCCTCGCGGCGGGCCAGGACCTCGGTGCCGATCTTGTCCAACGCATCTGCACGGGCTTGCACACCGCTGGTGGACCAAGCGGGCCACGCGGCACGGGCGGCTTGCACGGCCTGGTCCAGCTGGTGCGCGTCGGCGGCCGCGTACTCGCCCACCAAGTCCCCCAGGTTGGAGGGGTTGGTGTTGCGCAGCGCGGCGTGGCCGTCCACCCACTCGTTGTGGATGAGGTGTTTGTAAATGTCCATGGTGTGTGGGTGTTTCGGTGTGTTCACGGGGCGGTGGCCGCCCCCAGGTCCATGCGGTAAAACCGCAAGGCGTTGGTCGCCATCACGGCTTGCTGCTGGTGGGCCGGCAACCACGCCAACAGGCGCCACATGGCGGCCACCAGGTCGCTGTAGCCAATGCGCAACCCCGCCACGGGGAAGTTGCTGGCAAACATGCAACGCTCAGGGCCGAACAAGGCCACCGTCTCGCGGACGATCAGGCCATTGGCCACCTCGTCCCACGGTTGGTCACGCAAACCAAACTCCGACAACTTCACGTGCACGTTGGGTTGGGCAGCCAGCGCGGCCATGCCGTCGCGCCACAGGGCCAGGCCCGCCGGGGTGCGGTCCCACGCAAAGCCGTGGTGGTTGAGCACAATGGGCAGCTGTGGGAATATGGCCGCCACCTCGGCGGCCTCGGCCAGGTGCCAAGCGGGCACGCGCAGGTCCCAACTCAAACCGTGTTGTGCCATCAAGGCCAGCCCGCGCAACCACCGGTCGTCTTGCATGGTGCCGGCCTGCCCGCGGACGTCGACACCCAGTGCGGGTGCCGTGACGGGTTTGCTGCGGATGCCACGCACCAGGGGGTGCGCCAGGTGTTGCAGCAAACGCTCCTCGGTCTCGGGCCGGTCCAACCACACGTGGGCCACCACGGCGTTGGGCAGGCCGTGGGCAGCGTGTTGGGTGTGCAGCCAGGCGGTTTCAGCGACCTGCTCGGCCCGGTCGCGCTCGGCCTCGACGTGCACGGTGGCCACCACACCACAACCGTCGCTGACGCGGCGGTAGTCGGCCGGCAAAAAGTCGGCCTGCAAGGGCCGGTAATCCCCCAAAAAGAATGTCTCGGGGTTGTAGTCCTGTTGCAACCACGGGTAACGGCCTTGGCCCAGGTCCCACAGGTGGTGGTGGGCGTCCACCACAGCCCGTGGGGCCAAAGGCAGGGTGTGGGGTGTGGTGGCGCCCATCGCTCAGCGGGCGTTGGCCACCGCGTCCACCAGCTGCGTGCCGTGTTTTTCGGCGAACTGCTGTTTGATGGGCTCGGCGATCAGGCGGCGGAACGGTTCGGTGTTGATGTTCTCCTCGATCTGCATGCCCTGGGCACGCAGGTAGGCAATGTCACTGGCTTCGTTCTTTTTGATCAACTCGCGCTGGAAGGTGCCCGCCGCCAGGGCCGCGTCGATGAGCGCCTGTTGCTGCGCGGGGGCCAGGGCCGCGAACTTCGCTTTGTTCATGACCACGGGCATGGCGGTGTAGGCGTGCCGTGTCATGGACATGTACTTTTGCACCTCGTTGAACTTGTTGCCACGCACAATGCCCACGGGGTTTTCTTGCCCATCGATGGCCTTGTTTTCCAACGCAGGGAACACCTCGGCCAACGGCATGGGGGTGGGGGTGGCGCCAAAAATCTGGAAGGCTTTCAGGTGGGCGGGGTTGGGGGTGGTACGCACCTTCAGCCCTTTGATGTCGTCTGGCGTGCGGACCGGGCGGCGGGAGTTGGTCAAACTGCGGAATCCCACTTCCCAGTATCCCAGCCCTTTAAGGTTGTGGGCTTCCAACTCGTCGAGCAGGCCACGGCCGATAGCGCCGTCCAGCACCTTGTACGCGTGTTCGGCGCTGGTGAACATGTAGGGCAGGTCCAACACGTTCATGCGGCCGACCATGCCGGTGTAGTACGGCGTGCCCGATGTCGCCAGGTCGATGGTGCCCCCGCGCACACCCGCGATGGCGGTGTTGTCGTTGCCCAAGGCGCTGGCGGCGTAGACCTGCACCTCGATCTGGCCGTTGGTGCGGCTTTTGACCTGTTTGGCGAACTCCAAAGCAGCGGCGTGCTGGGTTTCGGCCTCGGCGCCCGAGTGGGCCATGCGCAGTTTGATGGCCTGCGCACCAGCGACCTGGGCCACTGCAAACAGGCCGGCCAGCACCACAGCGCGGCGGGTGTGTGCAAAAACATTCATGGTGTGTCTCCTCTTGTGGGTGGGTAGTTGGGTGTAGAGATCAGTGTTGCCAGACGTAAGACGAGTCGGGTTCGCGCAGGGTTTTGAGGATCTGCGTGAACTCGAACCGGTCCAGGTCCAGGCGGCGCACGGTTTCGTCTTGGAACGAAATGAACGCCGCGCGCTCGGTGGGGTGCAAAGACAAGGCCAGTGGGTTGCTGGGCAAGGCCAGGCAACGCCGCTCTTGCAGGTCGGTGCCAAACACCGACAACGAGTGCTCGCCCGAGTTGGTGGTGATCAACAGGTCTTCCCCGTCCGCGCCTTGGAAACGGTAGACCCGGTTGGGGTCGCGCCGGGTTTTGCCCTTGGCCACCACCTGCAAGGTGGTGGTGTCCACCGCCACCAAGGTGTCATCGCCGCGGTTGGCCACGTAGAGCAGCTTTTCGTCGGCCGACAGCACGTTCCCTTCGGGCACCGGCCCCGGCACCATGGCCTGTGGGGTGAAGGTGGGGTCGTTGGGTTTGATCTTGGTGACCGTGTTGGACAACAGGTTCAAGGCGTAGGCGGTGTTGGCGTCCCGGGTCAGTGCAAACAGGTGGGTTTTGTACCCACCCGATGGCACGGCCAGGTCGGGCACGTGGCGGTTCAACGGGTCGGAAAAACGCAACAAGGTGTTGTGCCCCTCGGACATCACGTACAAGCGGCCTTCCCCATCCACTGTCAAACCGTGTGGCCGGTAAAACGGCCAGATGTTCAAGGTGTGGGTGTGTTCGCGGCGTTGCAGGTCGATCACGAACACCGAGTGGCCGCCCACGTCACCCAGGTGGCTGGCGGTTTCAATGCCGTAGTGCCCCACATACGCCACCTGGCGCACCGGGTCCACCGTGAACTCGTGCGGGAAATTGGGCAGCACGATGTGTTTCTCCGCCTGGCCCGTGGCCAGGTCGTAGAAACTGAAGGTGTGGGCGCATTTCTGCACCAACAACAGGGTTTCGGAGCGGCTCATGCACCCACCCTCACTTGATGGCTTCGACCGCGGCCAACAGCTCGGGGCCGTTTTTGGCGATGTGGGCCTTGCGGAGCTCGTCACCCATGGCGGCCTTGAACGGGGCCACGTCCACGTTCTCGATCACGTTCATGCCGTTTTTGCGCAGGTCGGCGATGATGGCGGCTTCGTTTTTCTGGTTCAGGGCGCGCTGGAACAACTTGGCCTCTTGGGCGGCGTCCAGCAACACCTTTTGCAGGTCGGGGGCCAGGGCGTCAAACTTGGCTTTGTTCAGGACCACGGGCATGGCAGTGAACGCGTGACGGGTCATGGTCAGGTGTTTCTGTACCTCGTAGAACTTGGCCGAGTGGGTGATCTCCACCGGGTGCTCTTGGGCGTCCACAGCACCCGACTCCAACGCGCTGTACAGCTCGCTCAAAGGCATGGGCACAGGGTTGGTGCCCAACAGCTTCCAAGCGGCCACGTGAACCGGGTTGGGTTGGGTACGGATCTTCAAACCCTTCACATCGGCAGGGGTGCGTACGGCCCGGTTTTTGGTGGTGATGGAGCGGAAACCCACTTCCCAAAACGCCAGTTGCTTCAAACCGCTGCCCTCCAGGGCCTTCATCAGCTCCTGGCCCACCTGCTGGTCCACCGCCTTGTATGCGTGCTCGCGGTCGCGGAACAAGAAGGGGATGTCCAACACCTCAAACTTCGAGTTCAACCCACTGAAGTTGCCTCCACCGGCCATCATCATGTCGATGCTGCCGCCGCGCACCGCACCAATCACGGTGGCGTCGTTGCCCAATTGGCTGGCGGGAAACACCTGGACCTCCAGCTTGCCTTGGCTGCGCTCTTTCACGTTTTTGGCAAATTCCAAAGCGGCCAGGTGTTGAGACGATGTGTCAGGACCGGCATGGGCAAAACGCAGCTTGGTCTGGGCCTGGGCGGCCAAGGGCCAGGCGGTGGCAGCGGCCAGGCCGATACACACCAGGGGCAGTTGAATAAATTGGCGCAATTTCATGGTTGTCTCCGGTCAATAAAAGTGGTTATCAAAAACACAGGGCTACGGAAAACCTGGCCCGGCCTTTGGAAAGACCAAGCAAGGTGGGAACGCACAAAAGAAACGGGGTGGTCAGTGGGGTGTTAACGCCCCCAACGCAACACCAAGGGGTCCAGGCGCCGGGCGGCGTCCAGCACACCCTTGCGCACCTCAGGGTGCATGGGTGGGAAGGGGTGACGCCCGGCCTCGCAGGTGATCACGCCACCGGCCTTCATCAGGGCTTTGGCGGTCAAGATGCCGCCTTGGCGGTTTTCCACGTTGATCAGCGGCAGCCACTTGGCGTAGGCGGTCACCGCGGCTTCGCGGTCGCCGGCCAGGTAGGGGTCGATGATGGTGCGGATGCCATCGGGGAACGCACCACCGGTCATGGCGCCGGTGGCGCCGGCGTCCAGGTCCGCCAACAGGGTGATGGCCTCTTCCCCATCCCACGGGCCTTCGATCGCGTCACCGCCCAGGCGGATCAACTCGCGCAACTTGGAAGCGGCGCCGGCGGTTTCGATCTTGAAATAGGCCAGGTGTTCGATCTCTTGCGCCATGCGGGCCAGAAAAGGGGCCGACAAGACGGTGCCACTGGCGGGCGCGTCTTGGACCATGATCGGGATGTCGATGGCGTCGGACAAACCGGCGTAGAACTCGAAGATCTGCGCCTCGGGCACGCGGAAGGTGGCTCCGTGGTAGGGCGGCATCACCATCACCATGGCGGCGCCCATGTCCTGGGCCCGGCGGCTGCGCTCGGCACACACGCGGGTGCCGTAGTGGGTGGTGGTCACGATCACCGGTACGCGGCCGGCCACATGTTCCAAGCTGGTACGGGTGATGACCTCGCGCTCTTCATCGGACAGCGAAAACTGCTCGGAGAAGTTGGCCAGGATGCACAGGCCATTGGAGCCGGCGTCGATCATGAAATCCAGGCAGCGCTTCTGGCTCTCCAGGTCCAGCGTGCCGTCTTCGTGGAAGGTGGTGGGCACCACCGGGAACACACCTTGGTAGGGTCGCTTCATGGCCACGCTCACTCAACGATGTGGAACTGGTCCAGATAATCGGGCTTCATCGTCAAGCCCAGACCGGGCACGTCGTCCTTCAAGTCGAGGAAGCCGTTTTCAGCGATGGGTTCGCCATCAAAGATGTACCAGAACAACTCATTGCCCACCTCCACGTCGAAAATGGGGAAGTACTCGGCCATGGGCGAGGCCAGCGTGCTCATGGTGAGGTGGTAGTTGTGCATCTGGCCGGCGTGCGGGATGACCGGCACGCTGTAAGCCTCGCACAAGGCATTGATCTTGTGCGCAGCGGTGATGCCGCCCACGCGGTTGGTGTCGTACTGCACCACACTCACGGCCTTTTTGTCGAGCAGT
>JBEBBB010000328.1:0-5992 GCA_041158605.1 Pseudomonadota bacterium | reverse complement strand
TGCCCGTCCATCACCACCACCTGGGTATACACGCCGCCTGGCCCTGGGAGGGTCAGGCCGCTGGGCAAGGGCAGGTGTGTACCGGCTGGCCGGTCGGGGTGGGTGCTGGCGATGATGTGACCGTCCCGTCGCAGAAAATAGGCTTGTGCGCCAGGCCGCCCGGCCAGAGCGCCCTCCAACATGGCTTGGAACTCGGTCGCGGCGTTGAACACGATGCCCACACCGCCCACCGGTTGACCGCTGTTGGGGGCCCTCACTGCCGCGTGGTAGGTGTAGGTGGGTGCGCCGCCCGTGAATGCCGTGGCCTCGAACGCGGACACGTGGTACCGCTGCTCATCAGCCAGGGCCATCACCTGTTGCAGGGTGTGGACGTCGACCACATCACCCACCGCCACACCACCATGTTTGGCGTTGTCTGAAACGGCCAACACGCGGCCCTGCCGGTCGTACAGGTACAGGTGTGTGTAGACCGTGTATAGGCTGTGGATGTGCCGCAGAACCTGCGCCAGTTGGTCGCCATCGGGTGTGTGGCCTGACAACGCCGCACGCCATCCCGGTGTCATGGCCCACCAGCGGCAATCGTCTGCGCGCTCGTAGAGGTTGCGGTCCAACAGGTCCACCAACAACCGCGAAACAAACGCGTTCTGCTGCAGTTTGGCGGTCAGCACTGTGTCGTACAGGTCTTTGATCGAGGCGGAGAACACCTCGTTGCTGCGCGCCCCGGTTTCGCTGATCTGGTCGAGGATGTTTTTCAGTCCGCGCAGCTGGCCCCCTTGGCCTGCGGTGATGACCTGTCCGTTCCATACCACCCGCTTGATGGTCTCCGTGGCCAGCACCACCTCGTGCAACGGGGGGCTGAACGCCCGGGCGTGGGACAACAGGCCCGACGCGATGGCTGGTGGCAGAGTGGCCAACGGGCTGTCCAAACCGGTGCGCTGAAAAGCCAAGTCCACCGGCACCATCACCTGTCCCTGCCAACCTGACGGGCCGGGGTAACCCTGGTATCCCTGCGCGCGTTGGGTGCGTACCAGGTATGGCCGTCCGGCGAAGAGCAGTGGGGTGGTCGACCCTTGGGGGTTGACGGGAACGGTGGCCCCACAAGGGATCCAGTGCGGGTCTGCACTGGCGATGACCCGGTTGTCGCCATCCAGCAGCAGCATCAAGCTGTGGCCCTGCGGGTCGTTGTGCGAGCGGAAGATGCCTTGCATCTCCACCTCAAAACCAAAAAACAGGCACAACACGCCCACTGGGGTTTGGTGCGTGGGGTGCAACATCCGCTGGGCATACACCAGCACCGGGCCCATGCCCGGGCGCAGGTCGGTGGTTCTAAAGGTCTCCACCCAGGCGTTGCTGGACAGGGCCTCGGCGATCAGGGGGTCGGTGCTGCCTTCAACCGGTGCGGTCGGGTCTGTCTGCACCAACACATTGCCCTCCAGGTCCATCAGCATGATGTCGCTGTACACGGTGTATTTGCGTTGGTAAGACACCAGCCTGGCCCGTATGGCGTCGGTGTCGCGGGTGTGGCCAGCCACAAAGTCGCACAACACCTGGTCGGTGGCCAAAAAACCCACGTCCGCGGTGCGCTCGTAGAGGTTGCGGACCACAATATCGATCACATAGTGGGCTTGGGTGTCGATCGCGTCGAGCACCGTGGTCGCTTTTTCGTTCACCAGGCTGCTCACCAGCTCTTGCTCCAAGCGGGTGAAGCCGGCGCGTGTGGCGGCCATGGTGGGCAGTATGGACTGCGCCTCGTCTGGGCAGGTCATCTTGGCTGTGGACTCGATCATCCGCCAGATCAGGTTCAACTCGTGCAAGGAGGCCTCGCAGCGGGCCACGTCCCGCATGTGGGGCAAAAACATGTCCACGGGAGCGCTGGTGTTGTGTGGTCGCTGGGTCAAGGTGGGCTCCTGTGCCGGGTTTCGTCAGTGAAACGTAAGCAAAGGGTGTGCCTGGGTCGTCGCGGGCGCGTGGCTGGCCTGTGGCACACTCACGCGCCATGCAAAAAATCATTGCCCAAATCGCGACCGAGTTGAAGGTCCGCACAGCCCAGGTGCAGGCCGCCGTGGACCTGCTGGACGGTGGTGCCACTGTGCCGTTTATCGCCCGTTACCGCAAAGAGGCCACCGACGGCCTGGACGACATCCAGTTGCGCGAACTGGAGCAGCGCCTGTCTTACCTGCGCGAGTTGGAGGACCGCCGCGCCGCTGTGCTCAAAAGCATCGAAGAGCAGGGCAAGCTGACCCCCGTGCTGCGCGCGGCCATAGAAGCCGCACCCACCAAACAGGAACTGGAAGACCTGTACCTGCCCTACAAACCCAAGCGCCGCACCAAAGGCCAGATCGCCCGCGAAAACGGGATCGAGCCCCTGGCAGACCGGCTGTTTGAGAACCCCAGCCTGGTGCCGGCCGACGAGGCACAGGCCTACGTCAAAGCCGAGAAGGGGGAAGACGGCAGCGACTTCACCACCACCCTGGCGGTGTTGGATGGGGTTCGCGACATCTTGAGCGAACGCTGGGCCGAAGACGCGGCCTTGGTGCAGTCGCTGCGGGCCTGGTTGTGGCAGGAAGGGCGTTTGCAGAGCCGCAAGGTGGATGGCAAAGACGAAAACCACCCCGACAACGCCAAGTTCCGCGACTACTTCGATTACGACGAGCCCATGGTCCGGGTGCCCTCGCACCGCGCCCTCGCGGTGTTCCGCGGCCGGGCCCTCGAGATACTGGATGCCAAGCTGGTGTTGCCCGAGGCCGAGGTGCCCGCCGGCGCCAAACCTGGTACCACGCCGTCGCTGGCCGAGGGCCGCATCGCTTTGCACCTGGGGTGGCGCCACCAGGGCCGCCCGGCAGATGACCTGTTGCGCAAGTGCGTGGGGTGGACCTGGCGCGTGAAGCTGAGCCTGTCCACCGAACGCGACCTGTTCACCCGGTTGCGCGATGAGGCCGAGGCGGTGGCCATCAAGGTGTTTGCCGACAACCTGCGCGACCTGTTGCTGGCCGCACCGGCTGGCCACAAAGCCGTCATGGGCCTGGATCCGGGCATCCGCACTGGTGTGAAGGTCGCGGTGGTGGATGCCACCGGCAAGCTGTTGGAGACTGCCACCGTGTACCCCCACGAGCCGCGTCGAGATTGGGATGGTGCCTTGGCCACACTGGGCGGTTTGTGCCTCAAACATGGTGTCCAGCTCATTGCCATTGGCAACGGTACCGCCAGCCGCGAAACCGACAAACTGGCCGCTGACCTGATCAAACGCCTGGCCGAGCGCGGCTCCACCCCGGAGAAGGTGGTGGTGAGCGAGGCTGGCGCCTCGGTCTACAGCGCCAGCGAATACGCCAGCCAAGAAATGCCCGATGTGGACGTGAGCTTGCGCGGCGCGGCCAGCATCGCCCGCCGCTTGCAAGACCCTTTGGCCGAGTTGGTCAAAATCGACCCCAAAAGCATAGGCGTGGGCCAGTACCAGCACGACGTGAACCAGTCCGAGATGGCGCGCGCCCTGGATGCAGTGGTCGAAGACTGTGTGAACGCGGTGGGTGTGGACCTGAACACCGCCAGCGCCCCTCTGTTGGCCCGGGTGTCTGGTTTGAGCGCCAGCGTGGCCAAGTCCGTGGTGCGCTGGCGCGAAAGCCACGGCGCGTTCAGAACCCGCCAAGACCTGCTCAAGGTCACGGGTTTGGGGGCCAAAACCTTTGAACAAAGTGCCGGCTTTTTGCGCATCCGGGGGGGTGACAACCCCTTGGACATGACCGGCGTGCACCCCGAAACCTACCCTCTGGTTGAACAAATCATGGTCAAGGTGGGTAAACCGGTGGCCGAGTTGATGGGGCGCGCCGAGCTGCTCAAGGCCGTGAAACCCGAGCAGCTGGCCAACGAGCGTTTTGGTGCGGTCACGGTGAAAGACGTGATCGCCGAGCTCGAAAAACCCGGCCGCGACCCCCGGCCAGACTTCAAAGTGGCCCGCTTCAACGAGGGGGTTGAAGACATCAAAGACCTGCAACCGGGCATGGTGCTGGAGGGCACGGTCAGCAACGTTGCACAGTTTGGCGCCTTTGTCGACCTGGGTGTGCACCAAGACGGTTTGGTCCACGTGAGCCAGTTGTCGCACAAGTTCGTGAACGACGCCCGTGAGGTCGTCAAAACGGGTGACATCGTGCGCGTCAAGGTGGTCGAGGTGGATGTGGCCCGCAAGCGCATCGGATTGACCATGAAACTGGACGCCCCCACCGGCCAACAGCGCGGCGAGCGCCGTGAGGGCGGTGGTAACCGGTTTGAGCCTGCAGGCCGCCACCAAGCGGCGCCTGGTGGACGCACCGAGACCGCCGGTGGGTCGTCTGCCATGGCTTCGGCGTTTGCCAAATTGCAGGGTTTAAAACGCTGAGGCAGGGGGGCAGGTCCTCTATACTGGGCTTTTACGCGTTTGCCCCCACAGACCATGGAACTCGAAGCCCTGCTTGCCAAGGCCAAGGCACTGCCCAGCATCCCGCGGGTGGTGTCCGAGGTGATGACCGAACTGGATGCGGAAGACCCCGACGTCCGCAAAATCAGCCAGGCCATCTCGACCGACCCTGGTCTGACGGCGCGCATGCTGAAACTTGCCAACTCGGCATTTTTTGGCCTGACCCGGGAGATCAGCAACGTCAACGACGCGGTCAACATCTTGGGTTTTAACCACGTGCGGACCCTGGTCACCGCTGTCGCCCTGAGCAGCAGTTTCAAGACCGTGCCCGGTGTCAACCTGGAGCAGTTCTGGCGCTACAGCCTCAACGCGGCCAAAATTTGCAAGACCCTGGCCAAGAGCATGAAGCTCAACGATGGTGCGGCCTTCACCGCGGGTTTGGTCCATGCCGTGGGCGATTTGGTCATGCACATCGGCATGCCCGAGGTGGTGGAAAAAATAGACTGGAACGTCTCGCCACTCGACCTCAAACGGGCCGACGCTGAGCGGTCGGCTTTGGGTTACACCTATGCGGATGTCAGCGCGGCTTTTGCACACCGGTGGGACTTTCCAGAGACCATCGTCACAGCGTTGAGGCACCAGTTGATGCCTTTTGAAGGCGACATTTACGAGCCCATGGCCGGTGTGGTGCACATGGCCGCATGGCGTGCCCGTGCCCAGGAAATCAACCTGGAACGCGAAGGTTTGGCGGCCACTTTCCCAGACGTGGTGGCCATTTTGTTGGGCTTGGACCTTGAAATGGTGCTCGACAAAGACCCCAGCGAATGGACATCTGCCGGTGAGTTGTCGGCGTTTATGGGGTAAAACCATGGAGTTGCAGGCCCTGCTCAAAACGCCCCAGGCCTTGCCGGCCGTGCCCGAAGTGGCGGCCCAACTGATCGCCACTTTTGAGGTCGATGACGTGGACTTGGCCTCCATCGCTCGGTTGATCGCCCAAGACCCGGTGTTGTCGGGCAAGTTGTTGCAGCAAGCCAACTCATCCTTTTTCCGGCGCTTGCGGCCTGCGGCCACCGTGCAAGACGCGTTGGCGGTGTTGGGTTTGAACAAGGTGCGGGCCCTGGTGTTGGCCGCCACTTTGAACCAGCAGTTCGCCCGAGTGGCGGGTGTTGATTTGCCCGCTTTCTGGAATTACAGCCTGGCCACCGCCGCTTTGGCACGCTACATCACCGAACCCTTGGCCCTGGACGACAACATTGCCTTCACCACGGGGCTCTTGCACGCGGTGGGCGAGTTGGTGCTGCACATGGGCATGCCTGTTCAGATGGCGAACCTGGGCCGCGAGGTCCCGCTGATGGATCTCAAGCGCGCCCAGGGACAGTACGCGGCGTTTGGTTATTCTTACGCCGAAGTGGGGGCCGCGCTGGCGCAAGACTGGCGTTTGCCCAAACCGATGGTCGACGCGGTCCGGTTTCACACCCACCCCTTGGAAGCCTCAGAGGGGCAACCGTTGGCGGCCGTGTTGCACCTGGCGGCCTGGCGTGCCAGGGCTTTTGTGGCAGGTTTGCCCCAGGATGCCCTCATTTACACCTACCCTGACACGGTGGG
>JBEBBB010000327.1:0-7168 GCA_041158605.1 Pseudomonadota bacterium | reverse complement strand
CCCACCCTCAAGCTGCACCAGTGCGGTTTGCCCAAGCTGATGGCCTTGGAGCTGTTCAAGCCTTTCATCTTCGCCAAGCTGGAGGCCATGGGCATTGCCACCACCATCAAGGCGGCCAAGAAGGAAGTCGAAGCCGGTACACCGGTGGTGTGGGACATCCTCGAAGACGTGATCAAAGAGCACCCCGTGCTGTTGAACCGTGCCCCCACGCTGCACCGCTTGGGCATCCAGGCCTTTGAGCCCATCCTGATCGAAGGCAAGGCCATCCAGCTGCACCCGCTCGTCTGCTCGGCGTTCAACGCCGACTTCGACGGTGACCAGATGGCCGTTCACGTGCCGTTGTCGGTGGAAGCACAAATGGAAGCCCGCACCCTGATGCTGGCCTCCAACAACGTGCTGTTCCCCGCCAACGGTGAGCCCTCCATCGTGCCGTCGCAAGACGTGGTGCTGGGCCTGTACTACACCACCCGTGAGCGCATCAACGGCAAGGGTGAGGGCATGGTCTTCGCCGACGTGGGTGAGGTGCTGCGCGCCCTGCAGGCCGGTGTGGTCGAGTTGACCGCCAAAATCAGCGTGCGCCTGACCGAGTATGTCAAAGACAAAGACACGGGTGAGTTCACCCCGGTGACCCAGCTGGTGGACACCACCGCTGGCCGTGCGCTGTTGTCCGAGATCCTGCCGAAAGGCCTGCCCTTCTCCAACCTGAACAAGGCCCTGAAGAAGAAAGAGATCTCGCGCCTGATCAACACCTCGTTCCGCAAGTGTGGTTTGAAAGAAACCGTGGTGTTCGCCGACAAGCTGTTGCAAAACGGTTTCCGCTTGGCCACCCGCGCCGGTATTTCGATCGCCATCGACGACATGCTGGTGCCCGCCGAGAAACACGGCATCATCGAGCGCGCCGAGTCCGAGGTCAAGGAAATCGCCCAGCAGTACGCCTCTGGTTTGGTCACCTCCGGTGAACGTTACAACAAGGTGGTGGACATTTGGGGCAAGGCCGGTGACGAGGTCTCCAAGGTCATGATGGCCCAACTGGCCAAGGAAAAAACCATCGATGCCTCTGGCAAAGAAGTGGACCAGGAGTCTTTCAACTCCATCTACATGATGGCCGACTCCGGCGCCCGTGGTTCTGCTGCCCAGATCCGCCAGTTGGCCGGTATGCGTGGCCTGATGGCCAAACCCGATGGCTCCATCATTGAGACCCCCATCACGGCGAACTTCCGTGAAGGCCTCAACGTGTTGCAGTACTTCATCTCGACCCACGGCGCCCGCAAAGGTTTGGCCGACACCGCGTTGAAGACCGCCAACTCGGGTTACCTGACACGCCGTTTGGTGGACGTGACCCAGGACTTGGTGGTGACCGAAGAGGATTGCGGCACCTCCAATGGCACCCTGATGCGCGCCATCGTCGAAGGTGGTGAGGTGATCGAATCGCTGCGCGACCGTATCTTGGGCCGCACCACCGCCGAAGAGGTGATCCACCCCGAGACCCGTGCGCTGCTGATCCCCGCAGGCCGCGTGCTAGACGAAGACGCCGTGGAAGCCCTGGAAGCCGTGGGCGTGGACGAGGTCCGTGTGCGCACCGCCTTGACCTGCGAAACCCGTTACGGTTTGTGCGGCAAGTGCTACGGCCGCGACCTGGGCCGCGGTGGCCTGGTGAACATCGGTGAGGCCGTGGGTGTGATCGCCGCCCAGTCCATCGGTGAACCCGGTACCCAGCTGACCATGCGGACCTTCCACATCGGTGGTGCCGCGTCTCGCGCCGCCATCGCCTCCAGCGTGGAAGCCAAGTCCAACGGCATCATCGGCTTCAACGCCACGATGCGCTACGTCACCAACTCCAAGGGTGACCTGGTGGTGATTTCCCGTTCCGGCGAAATCGTCATCCACGACGAACACGGCCGTGAGCGCGAACGCCACAAGGTGCCTTACGGCGCCACCCTGACCGTCAAGGCCGACCAGACCATCAAGGCCGGCACCATCTTGGCCAACTGGGACCCGCTGACCCGCCCCATCATCACCGAATTCGCCGGTTTGGCGAAGTTCGAGAACGTGGAAGAGGGCCTCACCGTGGCCAAGCAGGTCGACGACGTGACCGGTTTGGCCACCCTGGTGGTGATCGATCCCAAGCGCCGTGGCGCCGCCAAGGTCGTGCGCCCGCAGGTCAAGCTGATCGACGCCCAAGGCCAAGAGGTCAAGATCCCCGGTACCGACCACTCGGTGACGGTGGGCTTCCCTGTGGGTGCCCTGATCCAGGTGCGCGACGGCATGGAAGTGGGCCCTGGCGAGGTGCTGGCCCGTATCCCAGTCGAAGGCCAAAAAACCCGCGACATCACCGGCGGTCTGCCCCGTGTGGCCGAGCTGTTCGAGGCCCGTTCGCCGAAAGACAAGGGCATCTTGGCCGAAATGACTGGTACCGTGTCCTTCGGTAAAGAGACCAAAGGCAAGATCCGCTTGCAGATCACCGACCCCGAAGGCAAGGTTTGGGAAGAGCTGGTGCCCAAGGAGAAAAACATCCTGGTGCACGAAGGCCAAGTGGTCAACAAGGGCGAAAGCATTGTGGACGGCCCCGCCGACCCACAAGACATCTTGCGCCTCTTGGGCATGGAAGAGCTGGCCCGCTACATCGTGGACGAGGTGCAAGACGTTTACCGCTTGCAGGGCGTGAAGATCAACGACAAACACATCGAGGTGATCGTTCGCCAGATGTTGCGCCGTGTGGTCGTCGAGAACCCTGGCGATTCGCACTACATCGCTGGCGAGCAGGTGGAGCGTTCCGAGATCCTCAACACCAACGATGCGTTGCACGGCGATGGCAAGCTTGCTGCCACCTACAGCAACATCCTCTTGGGTATCACCAAGGCGTCTTTGTCCACCGACAGCTTCTTGTCCGCGGCGTCCTTCCAGGAAACCACCCGCGTGCTCACCGAAGCCGCCATCATGGGCAAGCGCGACGAGCTGCGTGGCCTGAAAGAAAACGTGATCGTGGGCCGTTTGGTGCCCGCTGGTACGGGTATGGCTTTCCACGACGCTCGCCGCGCCAAAGAGCGCATGGACGACGAGGAGCGCCGCGCCATTGCCGAGGCCGATGCCGCCTCGTTGGCCGCGGACCAGGCCGAGGCCGCCAGCAGCAACGAAGCGGCTGACTGACGCCTGTCACCCGCCACAAAACCCCGGCCCGGCCTGTCCCGGCTGGGGTTTTTTTATGGAGCCCGCATGACCGGTTTTGCCCCCCCTCTGTCTACTCAACTGGCCTGGACCGCCCGCACAGTGGCGGCCGTGTTGCAAGGTCGATCTCTGCAGGAGGCCTTGCCCCGGGTGCCTGTGCCCATGCGCCCTGGTGTACAGGCCCTGACCTTTTACGCGTTGCGGCATTGGGGCTGGGCCCGTGCGGTCGCAGGGGTGTTGACGGAGCGTGAACCCACACCGCCTGTGTTGGCCCTGTTGGGTGTGGCACTGGTTTTGTTGCCCAGAAGTGGTGCGCCCGATGCGGCCCCGGAGCCGGATGCGCCGGTTTACGCGCCACACACTGTGGTCGACCAGGCGGTTGCAGCGGTGGCCGAGGCAGGGATCAAGCGGGCCACCGCTGGTTTTGTGAACGCTTGTTTGCGCCGGTACCTGCGCGAAGTCGATGCGGTGCGTGCCGCCGTGGCCAACGAGGCGGAGGTGCGGTGGAACCACCCCTTCTGGTGGGTTAAGCAGGTTCGGAAAGACCACCCGCAGCACTGGCAACAGGTGTTGGGTGCCAATAACCGCGCCGCCCCCATGGTGTTGCGCGTGAACCCCCGGCATTGCAGCGTTGACACCTACCTGGGGCGTTTGCGCAGCGCGGGTATGGCGGCCCGGGTGGTGGGCTCCCAGGCCGTGCTTTTGGAGCAGGCCGTACCGGTGGAGTTTTTGCCGGGTTGGGCGGATGGTGTGTGTTCGGTACAAGATTTGGCCGCCCAGTGGGCTGCACCGCTGTTGTGGTCGCATGTGGCGCCCCTTGCAGAGAGGCCGCTTAGGTTGCTGGACGCGTGTGCCGCACCGGGTGGCAAAACCGCACACCTGCTCGAGTGTGGTGAGGCGCAGGTGTGGGCGTTGGAACAAGACGCCACCCGTGCAGAGCGCATCGGCAGCAACCTGAGCCGTTTGGGTTTGCAGGCCCAGGTGCGGGTGGTCGATGCGGGGGATACCCCGTTGTGGTGGGATGGTGTGCCGTTTGACGGCATTTTGCTTGACGCCCCATGCACCGCGTCGGGCATCGTGCGGCGGCACCCCGATGTGCGGTGGTTGCGCCGCCCCGCTGACGTGGCCCAGTTGGCCGCCCAGCAGCGCCGCCTGCTCGACGCCCTTTGGCCTCTTTTGGCTCCAGGTAGCCCCATGGTGTATTGCACCTGCTCGGTTTTTAAAGCCGAAGGTGATGACCAGATCAAGGCCTTTTTGGCGAGGCACCCTGATGCCAGCCTGGGACCTTCGCCAGGTCACCTGTTGCCTGGCGTGCCGGCAGGGGCTGGCTTGGATGACAATGGGGCCAGTGAACACGATGGCTTCTTTTATGCGGTTTTGCTCAAGTCCCGGTGACCTCGGCGCGTGGGTGCGCGTGTTGCTGGGCGTGTTGCTGGTCTGCTGGGGGTGCGTGGTTGGAAGAACGGCTTGGGCCGATACCAGCGAAGAGGGGCGGCCGGCCTCTCACCAGCTGGCATTGGAGCGCACATCCGATGCCTTGTACCTGTCGGCCCGTTTGCAGGTGGTGCCAGGGCCCGCTCTAGAAGAGGCCTTGCACAAAGGTATACCGGTGCACTTTGTGTGGCAAGCCGAGGTGTTTCAGCCGCGTTGGTACTGGACGAACAAGGTCTTGTCCGAGGTGACCCGCACGGTCAGGGTGGCCTACCAGCCCCTGACAGGCCGTTGGCGCGTCAGCACCGGGGTGGGCTTGCAGTTTGCCCTGCACCAAAACCACACAACTTTGCAGGATGCGTTGGCCAGTGCGGTCCGGGTGAGCCGTTGGAAGCTGGCCGAGTCCACCGCCTTGGAGGGTTCGGGCTGGCAGGTCGCTTTCCGGTTCGCGCTGGACCTGTCGCTGTTGCCCCGGCCCTTCCAGATCGGGATGGGCAAACAAAGCGATTGGGACATTCGGGTGGTATCCACCTTGCCTGTCCCAGACACGGCAACTCCGGCGGTGTCTGAATGAGCGCACCCCGTTTGCCGGTCTCGCGCTGGGCCTTGGGCACGGCGGTGGTGTTCATGGTGGGTGTGGGTTTGGTGTTGGTGTTCATGTTGACTTTGGCCACCAACAACCGGGCCTTGTACGAGGTCAACTACCTCCGGTTGGTGGGGCTGAACGCCGCTGTTGCGGTGTTGCTGCTGGCCGTCATTGTGTGGCTGGTGTTCAAGTTGTGGTCGCGTTTGCGGCGGGGCAAGTTTGGTGCCCGGTTGTTGCTGAAGTTGGCCGGTATTTTTGCCCTGGTCGGCTTTTTGCCTGGTACCCTGATTTACACCGTGTCCTACCAGTTTGTGTCCCGCTCGATTGAAACCTGGTTCGATGTCCGCGTGGAAACCGCACTCAATGCAGGTTTGAACCTGGGGCGCACCACACTGGATACGCTGGCTGCCGACCTGGGGGCCAAAACCCGGGTGGCTGCCAACGGTTTGGCCAACACCAGTGATGTGGGCACCACCTTGGCGCTGGAGCGCCTGCGGGACCAGTTGGGTGCCATCGATGTGGTGCTGTGGGGGGCCAACGGGCAAGCCTTGGCGACTGCGGGGGAATCCCGTTTTCAACTCACACCCGAGCGCCCGTCTGGCAGTGTCCTGCGGCAGGTTCGCAGCCAACGCGTGTACACCAGCATCGAAGGCCTGGAGGATTTGGGGGCCGCAGCCGCACCCGACGCCCTTGCCACCTTGCCCCTTGCACAGGCGCCGCGCATCCGCGCCTTGGCCCTGGTGTCACCCGGTGGGTTTGGCTTGGGAGGGGACGCCCGTGTGTTGCAGATCACCGCCCCCTTGCCCGCCTTGTTGGTGACCGATGCATTGGCGGTGCAATTGGCGCACCGGGAGTACCAAGAGCGTGCACTGGCCCGCGATGGCTTGCGCCAAATGTACATCGGGACCTTGACCTTGGCCTTGTTTCTGGCGGTGTTTGGTGCGGTGTTGTTGGCGGTTTTGCTGGGCAACCAGCTGGTGCGCCCCTTGCTGGTGTTGGCAGAGGGCATGCGGGAGGTGGCCCAGGGTGACCTGACCCCCAAAGTGTCTTTGCCCGCCCGCGACGAATTGGCGGGCCTGACCCGTACCTTTGCCCACATGACCCGGGAACTCGCCGACGCACGCCATACCGTGCAAGAGAGCATCCAACAGGTGGATGCCGCGCGGGCGAACCTGCAAACCATCCTGGACAACCTGACCGCCGGGGTGGTGGTGTTGGACCACCACCACCACATCCTGAGCGTGAACCCCGGCGCGACACGGATTTTGCGGTTGCCTTTGGCCGCCCATGTGGGGCAGACCTTGGGTGCCGTGCATGGCCTGGAGGGGTTCGCCACTTGGGTCCAACAGCAGTTCGATACCTTTTTGGCTGGCAGCGAGTTGCACGATGGTGGCCACTGGCAGCAGTCTTATGGCCTGGGGGGGGCAGGGGACGCGGGTGAACACGCCGGCCAACCAGTCCCCCAAACCACGTTGATCGCCCGGGGTGCCCTGTTGCCCAACGCCGAGCGCTTGTTGGTGTTTGATGACATTTCCGAGGTGATATCGGCCCAGCGGGCGCAGGCTTGGGGTGAGGTGGCCCGGCGTTTGGCCCACGAGATCAAAAACCCCCTGACGCCCATACAACTTTCTGCAGAGCGCTTGGCCATGAAGTTGGAGGGCAAGGTCAACGGGCCGGATGCGGTGGTCTTGAACAAATCCGTTAAAACCATCGTTGACCAAGTGGACGCCATGAAGCGGTTGGTCAACGAGTTTCGGGACTACGCCCGTTTACCCGCCGCCCGTTTGACACCACTCGACCTCAACGCCTTGGTGACCGACATCCTGGGTCTGTACGACCAGGCCGACGTGTCTGTGGTGACCGACTTGGACCCCCGCAACCCTTGGGTGGCGGCCGATGCGCAGCAGGTGCGCCAAGTGGTGCACAACCTGGTGCAGAACGCCCAAGATGCCACCCCAGTGGGTGCGGGGCCTGTGTTGTTGCGGA
>JBEBBB010000326.1:0-3565 GCA_041158605.1 Pseudomonadota bacterium | reverse complement strand
GAGAGCGCCCGCGCGCCTTGTTTGCCGCGACCGATGTCTTTGAGGTATGCCGAAATGCCCATGCGGTGATTTTCCCGTTTTCTACATAACTTCGGGAAATTTGCTGATGTGCAAACGAACGGTCTTCTTGAGCTCTGGCACACAGGAGCCGCATTGTGTGCCGCATTTCAGGTGGTCTTGCAAACTTTTGAGGCAGGCGCTTTCGTTGCTGCTCGGATCCACTTGCGTGTCCAGGTGGTTTTGTATCGCCGCGGCAGACACCCCCACACAGGTGCAGATGGTTCTGCCGGTACCAACTGGAGTGCCCCCTGGAGGGGTGTTTCTGGCTTGCAACAGCGCCAAGCCCGATACCGGTGGCGGCAAAGTGTCCCGCAACAAGGTGGACAACCACGACTTGGATTGGGTGTCACCCGCCAACAAAAACGCCTGGATTTGCGCGCCGCCTGGGGTGTCTTGTGCACGCAGCAGCCGGTGCTGCCCCCGGGGTTCGTCCGTGTAACGGGAGGTCAAGGCGTGGTTCAAGCCCAGGTGTTGGGACAACAGCGCCAAGCAGTCCGCCAGTGCCGCTGGTTTTTGGTCGGCGGCGGCTTGAAACCACAAGCCCGTGTGTGCTGGGCTTTGGGCACCCGTTTGTGCAAACGGTACACAGGTGGCGTAGGCAAACTGGCCGTACAAAGCCCGCAAGGCACGTTGGGCCGCGAACGCTTGTTCTGTGGGCAGCCATGCCATGGCGTACAAGGTCCAGGGCAGGTCCACCTTCTCGATCCGCACCGCCGCATGTTTGAGTTCGGGTTGTTTGGAGGTGGGGCAACTGGCCGACGTGGTCAAGCCGTTCACACCGGTCAAGGGGCTGCCGTCGGGTGCTGTGCCACCCAGGTATTCGCTGCCCCAGTGCATGGCGATAAACGCTTGGCGGCGCCCGATGTCGGTGCTGCCGTTCGCGGGCAGCACCAGGCTGCCCCGTTTGCTGGTCACGCGGACCAGATCGCCATCGCTTAGGCCCAATTCGGCTTGGTCGCTGGGGTGCAGTTGCACATCGGGTGCCCCGACGTGGCCAAACAAACGCCCCAATGTGCCGGTGCGTGTCATACCGTGCCACTGGTCGCGCAAGCGGCCGGTGGTCAGGGCATAGGGGTAGCGGGATTCCCGGTCTTCGGCCACAGGCTGGTAGGGCAGGGCGGCGAACCGGGCCTTGTGGTTGGCGGTTGGGTAACGGCCGTCGGTGTACAGCCGCACCGTGCCTTGGGCCGCGCCTTCGGGGAAGGGCCATTGCTGGGGGGCTTGCTCTAACGCCGCGTAGCTCAAACCCGTGATGTCGAGGTCGCGCCCACGTGTGGTTTCACGGTGTTCGTTCCAGACCGTTTCCGGCTGTTCGTAGGGGAACAGGCTGCTGTTGGATCGGGGCGGTAACAGGGTTTCCAGGCGCCGCCCCAAGTCGACAGCGATGCGCCAATCGTGCCTCGGGCCGTTGTGGGGGGCGCCTTGGTGTGGGGGCGCCACAGCGGCCTGCACCCGGGTGATGCGGCGCTCGCTGTTGGTGACCGTGCCCTCTTTTTCACCCCAGGTGGTCGCCGGTAGGAGCAGGTCCGCCCAATCGCAGGTGCTGGCACTGGCGTAGGCCTCTTGCACCACCACAAACTCGGCCCGCTCCAGCGCACGGCGCACGGTGATTTGATCGGGCAGGGACTGCGCCGGGTTGGTGCAGGCGATCCACAGGCATTTGATGGCCCCGTCGGCCGCAGCTTGGAACATCTCGGTCGCGGTCAGACCGGGTTTTGCGGGCACATCGGGCACCCCCCACAGCCGGGCCACCTCGGCCCGGTGGGCCGGGTTGGCCATGTCGCGGTGGGCCGACAGCAGGTTGGCCAAGCCCCCCACCTCGCGGCCCCCCATGGCGTTGGGTTGCCCGGTCAAGGAAAACGGCCCAGCGCCTGGCCGACCGATCTGCCCCGTGGCCAGGTGCAGGTTGATCAGGCTGGCGTTTTTGGCTGTGCCGCTGGTGGATTGGTTCAGGCCTTGGCAGTACAGGCTCAGGGTGGGCAAGCGCTCAGGCGCCGACACCCCTGTGGCCCCATCGGGTACCCCCGCGATCCAGCGGGCCGCTGTGAGGATGTCGGCCACGGACAGGCCGCACACCTGGGCCACCATGTCGGGCGTGTAACCTTGCACCAGGGCTTCCAGGGCATCAAAACCTTCGGTGTGTGCCGCGATGTAAGCGCGGTCTACCCAGCCTTGGGCCAACATGGCGTGCAACAAGCCGTGGAACAAAACCACATCGGTGCCGGGCTGCAAGGGCAGGTACAGGTCGGCCAGGCTGGTGGTGTCGGTGCGCCGCGGGTCGGCCACAATCACTTTCATCCCCGGCCGCCGGGTTTTGGCGTCTTCGATGCGCCGGAACAGGATGGGGTGTGCCCAGGCCGCGTTGCTGCCCACAATGAAGAGGCAGTTCGCGTGGTCGATGTCGCTGTAAGCAGCGGGTGGTGCGTCGGCACCCAAAGTCAATTTGTAACCCGCCACCGCACTGCTCATGCACAGCCGCGAATTGGTGTCGATGTTGTTGGTGCGCAGCAAACCTTTGACGAGTTTGTTGAACACGTAATAGTCTTCGGTCAGCAGCTGGCCGCTCAAGTAAAACCCCACCGCATCCGGACCGTGGGTCAACACCGTTTGGGCCACACGTTGTGCAGCCAGGTCCATGGCCACGTCCCAGCCCAAGGCCACGGGTGTGGCGCCTCGGCTGGTGCGGTGCATGGGCTGCAACAGGCGCACTTGGGCGGCGATCGCCGGGTCGGCGGTCTGGTGCAGGGTCGAGCCCTTGGTGCACAAGCGCCCGAGGTTGGCCGGGTGGTCCGGGTCACCACGCACCTGGGTGATGCGGGTGCCGTCGGTATCGATCAAAACGCCACAACCCACACCGCAATACGGGCAAGTTGAACGCGTGGTGCGGGTGGACATGCGGCTCGCTCCCTGGGGTCAGGCGTCCTGGGGTTGGCCGCGGCGTGCCGGGCCGGCGATGGGGCGTGTCAAGTCGGTGGCTTGTGTGGCCAGCTCGTCGGCGTCCAGCCAAACCTGCCCACCCTCCACTTTGGTGGCAAAGCGGGGGGTACAACCCTCATCGGGTGCCGCGGCTTGGCCATCGCACAAACCGATGGTCCAGTTGTGCAGGGGGCAGGCCACGCTGCGCCCGAACACAATGCCCTGGCTCAAGGGCCCCCCTTTGTGGGGGCAGCGGTCCAACAGGGCGAACACCTCGTTGTCACCGTTGCGAAACACCGCCACGTCCAGGCCTTGCGGGCGCGCCACACGGCGCGAGCCCAGCACGGGGATGTCTTCCTGTTGGCAAATGGGGGTCCAGGTGGTCATGCGGTGGCTCCAGCGGTGTGGGTGGTGGGGGCTGTGAGGGGGGCCTCAAGCGGGCTGAATTGGCGCACATCCACCTCGGCTTTGGCGAATTCAAACCACGGATCGGGTTCCCCATCCAGCGCGGCTTGCAGTTGGGCCCACAAGGCGCGGCGGCCCTCGTGGTCGTCCAAGATCTTGGCCTTCACATGGTCCAGGCCCACCC
>JBEBBB010000325.1:0-4317 GCA_041158605.1 Pseudomonadota bacterium | reverse complement strand
CCTCGGCTGGGATGGCACCGCCATGTGCCGACACAAAATCCATCAGCCCAAAACTCAAGGACTGCACGCGGGGGTGGGCCGCGATCTCAAACGCGCGGTGAACAGCGTAAGGCGATTCGATCAGGACGTGCAAGGGCAGCGACTGGCCGCCCGCGGCGTCGAGGGCCTGAACCGCCAAGTGCACGTCTTCAGGCCGCTCCACCTTGGGCACCATCACGTGCGACAAACGATCTGCCACCCGGCCCACGATGTGGGCCACGTCCGGCGCAAAAGCAGGGTGGTCCACAGGGTGCACACGCACGCCCACCCGGGGTCGAACCAGACCAGAAACATCCAAACCAGCCACCAAGTCGGCCACCAAAGCGGCGTGTTCGGCTTCGCGACCGGCGGGCGCGCCGTCCTCGCAGTCCAGGGTGACGTCAAAAACACAAGCACCCAGCCGTTCGGTGTAGGCGGCCTGCAAAGCCAGGCTTTTCACCATGCGGGCTTCCACACCACTGTAGTGGTCGCAAACGGGAAGCCGATTGGCCCCCGCCTGTGCGCCCAACAAAACCTGGCGTGGATGCATGGGTTCAGGCCTGGCGGGTGTGCTTACAGCAGGTGGGCCACGCCGGCTTGCTCGTCGGTCAGCTCTTTCAGGGTCTTGTCGATACAAGACTGGCTGAACGCGTCGATGGGCAAGCCCTCAACCACGGTGTAGGTGCCGTTGTTGCAGGTGACGGGGAAACCGAACATCACATCCTTGGGAATGCCGTACCAACCCTGGGAAGGGATGCCCATGGTGACCCATTTGCCGTTGGTGCCCAGGGCCCAATCGCGCATGTGGTCGATGGCAGCGTTGGCGGCGGAGGCGGCAGAGCTCAAACCACGGGCTTCAATGATGGCGGCACCACGTTTGCCCACGGTGGGCAGGAACACGGTTTCGTTCCAGACCTGGTCGTTGATCATGTCTTTGACGGACTCGCCGTTGATGGTGGCGAAACGGTAGTCGGCGTACATGGTGGGCGAATGGTTGCCCCACACGGCCAGTTTTTCGATGTCCTTGACGGCCTTGCCGGTTTTGGCGGCGATCTGCGATGCGGCGCGGTTGTGGTCAAGGCGCAGCATGGCGGTGAAGTTGCCAGGTTTCAGGTCGGGGGCGCTCTTCATGGCGATGTAGGCGTTGGTGTTGGCGGGATTACCCACGACCAACACTTTCACGTCGCGGCTGGCCACGGCGTTCAAAGCCTTGCCCTGTGCGGTGAAAATCTGGGCGTTGGCGGCCAGCAGATCGGCACGCTCCATACCAGGTCCGCGGGGGCGGGCGCCCACCAACAAAGCGTAGTCCGTGTCTTTGAAGGCAGTCATGGCGTCGCTGTGGGCTTCCATGCCGGCCAGCAGCGGGAAGGCGCAGTCGTCCAACTCCATCATCACGCCCTTCAGGGCCTTCTGGGCTTTTTCGTCGGGGATTTCCAACAACTGCAGGATGACCGGCTGGTCTTTGCCCAGCATTTCGCCAGAGGCAATGCGGAACAGCAGGGCGTACCCAATTTGACCTGCGGCGCCGGTGACGGCCACGCGAACGGGCTTCTTGCTCATGAAATCACTCCAGAAAGGTATGAAAAAGAGGAAAAGGGATCGGTGAGGTGATCACGCCGAGTGTACCCTCGGAAACCCCGATTGGTCAATTTGTCTTATGTCTTATATAAGATATGATTCGCACCAACGATTCGAGACACCCATGCCCCCCTTGCAAACCGCCACCACCGACACACCCCACCCCCCTGGAGGTGTGGACACGCTGGCCCAAGCGGTACAAGGCACCCCGGCTTTCAGCCCGCTTTACCAGCAAATCAAACAGCTGATCCTGCAAAGCCTGGAAAGCGGTGAATGGAAACCGGGCGACACCATCCCCAGCGAGTTGGAGCTGGCCGCCCGCTACAGGGTCAGCCAAGGCACCGTGCGCAAGGCCATCGACGAGTTGGCTGCGGGCAACCTGCTGGTCAGGCGCCAAGGCAAAGGCACTTTTGTCGCCACCCATGCCGAGCAACAGGTTCAATACCGGTTTTTGCGTTTGCAACCCGACAACGGCGAGCGCCCCACCCCCGGCGAACGGCAGATCATCGATTGCAAACGGCTGAGGGCACCCGCCGAGGTGGCGCGGGCCTTGGGTTTGCGGGCTGGGGAGCCGGTGCTGCAGGTGCGGCGGGTGCTGTCGTTTGATGGGCAACCCACCATTTTGGAAGAGGTGTGGCTGCCAGGCAGCCCCTTCAAAGGGTTGACCCAAGAGGTTTTGTCCTCCGATCATGGGCCCATGTACGCTTTGTTCGAGACCCGTTACGGCGTGCGCATGGTGCGGGCGGCAGAAAAAATCAAAGCCGTCGCCGCCGACACCAGCACAGCTTCCCACCTGGGCACAGAACCCGGCACACCACTGCTGTACGTGGAACGGTTGGCCTACACCTACAACGACATCCCGATGGAGTGGCGACGGGGCTGGTACCACACCACCACCCAACACTACGCGAATACCCTGAGTTGACAACACATGCCAAAAGATATACCCGCCAGGGTATAAAAAGACCGACCAAGGGCCTTGGCTTACTGCCTTGCAATAGAATTTGACAGTTGTTTGTCAGTCTGCTGCGGCACAGTTACAAGCAAGTTACCACCCCCCTCCCGCCACAAGAAAGTCCACCCATGACCGATTTGAGCAAAAAGCGGCCTGAATTCCGCAACATCAACGCCTTCAAGGATCTGACCACCTACCGCCTCCCTGCGGCCGGGTGGGTATCCATCCTGCACCGCGCCAGCGGTGGCCTGATGTTCCTGCTGCTGCCTTTTGTCGTCTGGATGTTCGATGCGTCCCTGTCGTCTGAGCTGTCTTACGGCGACTTCACCAGCGCTTTCAGCGCGGGCATTGGTTTTGTGCCAGGCTGGTTTGTGAAATTGGTGGTGCTGGGGCTGATTTGGGGCTACCTGCACCACTTCATCGCTGGGGTACGCCACCTGTACATGGACGCGACCCACTCGGTCACCAAATCGTTTGGCACATCGTCCGCTACGGTCACGCTGGTGCTGGCCTTCGGCCTGACAGCCATCCTCGGCGCCAAATTGTTTGGCCTGTACTGATCACCCTCGGAGCAAAAACACATGTCTGTTAACTACGGTTCCAAACGCGTCGTCACAGGTGCCCACTACGGTGTTCGCGACTGGCTGGTCCAGCGTGTCACCGCCGCCCTGATGGCGTTGTTCACGGTCGTTTTATTGGTTCAAGTGCTTTTCACCACAGGGCCGATTGGCTACGAACAGTGGGCAGGCATCTTCGCCGCCCAGTGGATGAAATTCCTGACTTTCGGTGTGATCCTCGCTTTGGCTTGGCACGCATGGGTCGGCCTGCGCGATATCTGGATGGACTACATCAAACCCGTGGGCCTGCGCCTGGCCCTGCACGTGTTCACCCTTGTTTGGCTGGTTGGCTGTGCCGGCTGGGCCTTCTCTGTACTTTGGAAGCTGTAAGCCATGACCGCCACCGCATCTCTCCCCAAGCGCAAATTTGACGTCGTCATCGTCGGAGCCGGCGGCTCCGGCATGCGCGCCTCGCTGCAACTGGCACGCGCCGGCCTGAACGTGGCAGTGTTGTCCAAGGTGTTCCCCACCCGCTCCCACACCGTCGCGGCGCAGGGTGGTATCGGCGCGTCCTTGGGCAACATGTCCGAAGACAACTGGCACTACCACTTCTACGACACCGTCAAGGGCTCCGACTGGCTGGGCGACCAAGACGCCATCGAGTTCATGTGCCGTGAAGCCCCCAAAGTGGTCTACGAACTGGAACACTTTGGCATGCCGTTCGACCGCAACCCCGACGGCACCATTTACCAGCGCCCTTTCGGCGGCCACACCGCCAACTACGGTGAAAAACCCGTGCAACGCGCTTGTGCCGCGGCCGACCGCACCGGCCACGCCATGTTGCACACCCTGTACCAGCAGAACGTGGCCGCCCGCACCACGTTCTTCGTGGAATGGATGGCCCTGGACCTGATCCGTGACGCCGACGGTGACGTGGTGGGCGTGACCGCGCTGGAAATGGAAACCGGCGAAACCTACATCCTCGAAGCCAAAACCACCCTGTTGGCCACTGGTGGTGCCGGTCGCATCTTCGCCGCCAGCACCAACGCCTTCATCAATACCGGTGACGGCTTGGGCATGGCCGCCCGCGCAGGCATCCCGCTACAAGACATGGAGTTCTGGCAGTTTCATCCTACCGGGGTGCACGGTTCCGGCGTCCTAATCACAGAGGGTGCGCGCGGGGAGGGCGGTTACCTGGTCAACCGCGAC
>JBEBBB010000324.1:0-5405 GCA_041158605.1 Pseudomonadota bacterium | reverse complement strand
CCTGGTGCAAGGCATCGGACAAGGGAGCCAAGTCCAAGGCTTTTTCACCCGGAAAATACGGTATGCCCCACCCCCCACCCAGGTTCACATGGCGCACCGGGCCGGGCGCGTGGTCGGCCAAGCGGCACACCATGTCCAGGCTGCGGGTGGTGGCGTCGGCCAAAAGATCGGCTTTTAGGTTTTGCGACCCAGCGTAGACGTGAAAACCTTCGAAGGCCAACCCCATCCGCGCCACCTCGGCCAACACCCTAGGCACTTGTTCTGCATCGATCCCAAACGGTTTGCCACCACCGCCCATGCGCATGCCCGAGCCCCTCAGTTCAAAATCGGGGTTGACCCGCAGGGCCACGCGGGCGGGCACCCCCAGGTCTTGCGACGCCTGAGCCAGCAGCGGCAATTCGCGGACCGACTCCACGTTCACCAACACACCCGTGGCGACCGCCTGCCGTAACTCGGGCTCCCGTTTACCCGGTCCAGCCAGGCTCACATGTTGGGGATGGGCACCCGCATCCAAAGCCCAGCGCAGCTCTTGGCCAGACGCCAAATCCATGCCATCCACCAAAGGGCTGATAAAGGCCAACAAGGCGGGCATGGGATTGGCCTTGACGGCGTAGTGCAAACCCACGGTGGGCGGCAGGGCTTGCCGCACGCGGGCCACGCGCGCGGCGATCAAGCGGCGGTCGTAAGCGTAAAACGGCGACTGCCCCGCCCTGGCTGCCAATTGGGCCAGGGTGTACCCCCCCACCAGCAAAGCGGGCACACTGGTTTCAAAGGTGTCCTTCATGGGTGTCTCCAGTGTTGGCGATCCAACTTGCCATTGGGGCTTCGGGGCAGAGGGCCTGGTGCCCAGACCACCTCGTGGGGCACCATGTATGCGGGCAGATCCCGGCGGCAGTGGGCCATCAAGGCGGTTGTGGCTTCTTGCGTTGCGGTGTTGGGGTGGGCCACCACCACCGCTTTTAAACGGGCACCCAGGGCGGCATCGGGTAAACCCACCACCACCGCTTCGGCCACCAAGCCGCTTTGGTACAGCACCTCTTCCACCTCGGTGGGGCTGATGCGGTAACCGGATGATTTGATCATCTCATCGGTGCGGCCCACAAAATACAAAAGCCCTTGGGCGTCAAGGCGGACCGTGTCGCCCGAATAAACCACCCGCTCGTGGGGGTCTGCCCCCGGCCAGCCTGGGGGTAAGGGGCGGTAACGCGATGCGGTTTCTTCGGGCCGGTTCCAGTAACCCTGTGACACCAAGGGCCCCCGGTGCACCAGCTCGCCCGGCTCATCCACCACGCAAGGGGTTCCATCTGGGCGGAGCACCAGAATCTCGGCATTTGGAATGGCCCGACCGATGGAATCAGGGTACCGATCGGCCAAGGCCGGCGGCAGGTAGGTGGACCGAAACGCTTCGGTCAGCCCGTACATCAAAAACGGCAGTGCCTGTGAAGCACGCTCGCGCAGCTGCCGAAACGTCGGCTCGGGCATGCGCCCCCCTGTGTTGGCCCAATAACGCAAATGGGCCGTCGCTTCAGATGGCCAGGGCACAGACAACATCTGCATGTAAAGGGGAGGTACAGCCGTCAACCCCGTGACCCGCTCTCGGGCCATAGCCAGTAGCACATCTTTGGGTAGCAGGTAGTTGAGCAACACCACCCGGGCCCCCACCACAAACGCGGTGGTGAGTTGGCTAAAACCCGCATCAAACGACAAAGGCAAAGCCGCCAACAAAGAGTCACCACTGTGGTTGCCCAGGTACTGCGAGACGCTGATAGCCCCCACCACCAGGTTGTTGTGCGACAGCACCACGCCTTTTGGTTTGCCGGTGCTGCCAGAGGTGTAGAAGATCGCGGCCGTTTGTGTGACAGGCACCTGCGGGTTGTCTGGCCATGGCAAACCCGACACCACACCCTGATGGGCCATGTGTGGTGCCAAAAGGGTGGGCCAATGCAGCCCCGTCTCCGCACTGTCTACCAGCACCACATGCCGCAACAGAGGGTGTTCGCCCCAACTGGCCACCAAAACGGCCCAACGGGCACTGGAGGTGACCAACACCTCGGCTTGGGCATCGTCCACCACGTGACCGACCTGTTGGGGTTTGAGAACAGGGTTGATGGGTACCAGCACACCGCCCGCTGCGGTGGTTCCAAAACTGGCGACCACCGTTTCCAACCGCTTCTCCAGGTAAACGGCTACCCGAGCGCCCGCAGACAAACCCAAGCCGACCAACACACCAGCCCAAGCTTGGGCCTGTGCCGACAGCACTTGGTAGCTCCAGCCTTCGGTGCCATGGCTTAACGCGGTGTGGTGAGGCCACTGTGCCGCCGCACGGGCCAACAAACCATGCAGCGTGCGGGGCTCGGGCGCGGTGTTGGGGTGGGTAACGGGCTGGGGTGTGCAGATCCCTGTCATGGCCGGGATGTTAAGGCATGCCGCTGGGTGGTAACGGCCGTGCGGCAAGATTCACTAGAATGGCTTTTTACCCATTTGCCCACCTGCCCCACGGCCCTCTTCCCGACATGCCCGTTTTACAAGACGTTCTGCACGTTTTAGACCATGCCCTGCAACTGCAGGGGCGTGCCCTCGCCTTTGACGCCCAAACACCGCTGCTTGGCGATTTGCCAGAAATGGATTCGATGGCAGTCCTGGCCGTTCTCACAGGGCTTGAGGACCATTTTGGAGTGGCTTTTGATGACGCCGACATCCAAGGTGACGTGTTCGCCACCGTGGGCGGTTTGTGCGATTTGGTGACCACCACACAAGCCCGGGCGGTTTGATGCACACCCTGCCCCAGGCTTTTTACCTGCCGACGCCCGGGGGACAGTTGTTTTGTCTTTACCACCCCCCTATTGGGCCGGCCCGTGGCAGGGTTCTGCACCTGCACCCTTTGGCCGAAGAGCTGAACAACTGCAGACGGGTATCGGCCCAACAGGCGCGGGCTTTGTCTCAAGCCGGGTATGCGGTTCTGCAGTTCGATATGTCGGGGTGCGGCGACAGCACCGGCGAGTTCGCTGATGCCACTTGGTCGCAGTGGTTGCAAGACACATCCTGTGCTGCCATCTGGCTGCTCGGGCAAGACCAAGGGCCCCTTTGGTTGTGGGGTGTCCGCACCGGTGCTTTGTTGGCCACGGAATGGTTGCAACAAGAGGCCCGAGCCGTTGCAACACCGACCCCTGTCCATTTGCTGTTTTGGCAAGCTGTTTTGAGTGGCCAACAGGCTCTCAAACACTGGTCCCGGCTGCGCTCTGCCACCACGTGGACCAGCGGTAGCGACCGCCCCTCCTCCGTGTTCATGTCCCTGCAGAGCAACCAGGCCTCCCCCGATGACCCATGGTCGGTTGCAGGCTACACCTTCAACACCGCATTGCAAGAAGGTCTGGGGCAAGCCACCTTGCACCCGCCCTCTTCTGCAAACACAGCCCACCGGTTGGTGTGGGTTGACATCAGCACCACCACGCCACCAGCCAACAGCCCAGGGGCACAACGTGCCATAGACATGTGGCAACAAGCTGGTTGGGCCGTCCAAGCCAGCGCTACTGTGGGGCCCAGCTACTGGCAGACCATAGGCACGGACGATGCATCCGACCTTCAATCCACCACATTGGCGTTGCTGACCGATGGCGCTTGAAACACCCCACTACCGCGAAGAGGTGCTGCGCATACCAGGCCCGCATGCCGACTTGCTGGGTGTGCTAACGCTGCCCGCCCAAGCGCGCCCCTCCACCACCGGTGTTTTGGTCGTGGTGGGTGGTGCCCAATACCGAACGGGGAGCCACCGGCAGTTTGTCCACTTGGCCCGCCATTTGGGACAAGCGGGGCACCCCGTGTTGCGTTTTGACTTCACGGGCATGGGAGACTCACCAGGCTTGGTGACCCCGTTTGACGCGACAGAAGGGGATGTGGGGGCCGCCGTTCAGGCCATGTTGGTGGCGGTACCGACCTTGCAGCGCGTGGTGTTATGGGGGCTCTGTGATGGCGCTTCTGCTGCGCTGCTGTACATCGAACGCACACAAGACAGGCGCGTAGGCGGGGTGGTTTTGCTCAACCCCTGGGTCCGCTCGGAAACCAGCTTGGCCCAAGCAAAAGTCAAACAGTACTATCCCAGACGCCTCTTGGAGTGGGGATTTTGGCGCAAGCTGCTGAGTGGCCAAATCGGCGCCAAAGCGCTGAGGGATTTGTTCCACAACCTGGTAGCAGCCCGCACACCAAACGCCCCCACAGGTCTGGGGTTCCAACACCGCATGGCACAAGGCATGCGGCTGCTCCGGGCACCGGCTTTGGTCCTTTTGTGTGAACGCGATTTGACGGCACAAGAGTTTTCAGAATACAGCCGCAACACCCCCGTTTGGCGGCAGGTGTTGAACCACCCATCGGTGACCCAACACACATTGCCGGGGGCCGACCACACCTGTTCCACGCCGGGCTCACAAGCCCTGGTGGAGCGTCTCACATTGGCGTGGCTGTCGCGGCTTTGACCGCTTGCAGCCACCGCCATGGATCAGATCAAACCCTCTGCTTTCAGGGCCCGCTGTACCGCTGGGCGTGCTGCCACACGGGCGTGATAGGCCTGGATATGGGGCCACAGACCCAGGTCCATCTTCATGGGGCGCAACCAGTTCAGCACGGTGAAGAGGTAGGCGTCGGCTACCGTGAAATCGGTACCCATCAGGTAGTCGTGGTCGGCCAGGTGGGCGTTGGTGTAAGCCAGACGGCGCTCCAGGTTGGCCTTGGCGATGTCTTTCCAGCCATCGGGGGCTGCGGGGTTAAAAAACGGGCTGCAAGACTTGTGCAGTTCGGTGCCGATAAACGTCAACCAGCTCTGCATCTTGTAACGCGCCATGGTGCCGTTGGCAGGGGCCAGGTATTTTTCAGGGGCCAGATCGGCCAGGTACTGCACGATGGCCGGGCCCTCTGTGAGCAGGTCTTGACCATCCAGCAACAAAGCCGGGACATACCCTTTGGGGTTGATGGCCAGGTAATCCCCACCCGATGCCAGTTGTTTGGTTTTCAGGTCAACCACTTCGGTCTCGTAGGGCAATCCCAACTCTTCCAAAACGATGTGGGGCGACAAGGAACAAGCACCGGGTTTGATGAACAGTTTCATGGTTGCTGCAAGAAAGAGTTGAACAGAGCGCCCATCCTAGCAGGCCCATGGTCTTTTTGCTTTTATAATAAAAGGCTATTCCCCGATAGCTCAGTCGGTAGAGCGCCGGACTGTTAATCCGTAGGTCCCTGGTTCGAGCCCAGGTCGGGGAGCCAAAAACCAAAGGCCTGCACGAAAGTGCAGGCCTTTTTGTTTGACACACAGGCCATGGGGGTATGGCTACGGGCTTGCGGGTGGGGGCGGCGCCGCGGGACTGGCGCCTGCCCCAGTAGCGGGTGGACTGACCCACCGCTTCATGGCCCAGGCG
>JBEBBB010000323.1:0-4839 GCA_041158605.1 Pseudomonadota bacterium | reverse complement strand
CATCTTGGGGTTCCAGAAGCGGGTTTGGTGACCGAAGTGGACACCGGCTTCCAGCATTTCGCGCATGGAAATGGACATGTTTTTAACTTTCCAGAGGTTGGTTCTTAAAGCAGGCCCCGATTGGCGCACACCCCGACTCCAAAAAGGGGCACACACCAACACCCGGTTGGGCCTGTTTGCGGCTGTTTTGAACCGGCGCACAACGCTTGCGCTGGTTTTCCAGTAGGGCGCTGTTATCGGCAAAACCCTAGGATTGTAACATCCCAGGCTTGTCACCAGCAAGTTTCCCCATGCCCAGAACCCCCAACCAGCCCTGCAACGCGCCACGTGCGCCACATGCACCCCGTGTGCCAGGGGGGAAACCATGAAAGTGGCGGTCGTGGGCGCGGGCACGGTGGGCACCACCACCGCTTATGAGCTGGCTCGGGACGGCCACCAGGTCACGGTGTTTGAACGGCGCAGCAGTTGCGCGGAAGAAGGCAGTTTTGCGCACCCAGGCTGGTGCACACCCGCCTGGCCTGCGGTGGTGGCACCACAACCCCACAAACCGACTTTGCAGTGGGCCTGGCCGCTGACCTGGGCGGAGACCCGTTGGTGGTGGTCCCACCGGCGCGCCACAGCCACGCCTCCACCACAGAGCATGGCCTTGGCCCGTTACAGCCACGAACGGCTGCTGTCGCTGCAACACGACCTGAAACTCCAGCTGGAGCACAGCACAGGGGCTTTGTTGTTGTGGCGCCGCGCCGGTGCCGCCCCTGCTGTGCCCGGGCTCCAAACGCGCCTGGCTGAGGCTGGCGTGGCACACCGCCTGCTGGACCCTGCACAAGCCTATGCCACCGAACCCGGCCTCCACAGGGCCACCCCGCTGTACCAGGCCCTGCTCCTGCCAGAAGAAGGGGGTTACAACGCCCGACAGTTCACCCTGCAACTCAAAAGCGAAGCAACACGTTTGGGGGTCACGTTCCGCTTCAACACCGCCGTCAAGGGTTTGCAGCCTGGCGAGCAAGCCCGGGTCCAGTGGCAAGCCGACGACGCCATGGCCGCCACAGAAACACCATTTGACGCGGTGGTGGTTTGCGCAGGCCCGGACAGCACCCACATGCTCCGCGCCGCTGGGCTGGTGTTGCCCATGGTACGGGTGTGGGGTCGGTCGATCAGCGTGCCGGTGCAAGAGGCCATGGATGCCCCGCAAGGCACGGTGTTTGATGTGGAGCACGGTGCCACCATCACCCGTTTGGGGCAGTGGGTGCGCATCGCCGCAGGGATGCGCCTGGGGGGTGGCGCAGACGGCCAACGCGACACCGGTTTCCAGCAACTCTACCGCCTGCTGGGCGACTGGTTTCCAGGCACACTGCCCCGACAGCGCCGGGGAGCCAGCACCACCCCCACGCTGGAGTGGACCGGGGCCCGCGCCTTCACCCTCGACAAGCAGCTCCGGTTGGGTCCCAGCGGCCTGCCGGGGGTGTGGCTCAACACCGGGCATGGTGGACAGGGCTGGTCGTTGGCTTGTGGCAGCGCCAGGGTGTTGGCCGACCAACTCAAAGGTACCGCACCGGCCGTTGATTGGCGGTCTTGACCCTACACCCGCGAAGCCGCCCCCAACCAAAGCGCTCTACACTGAAGGGATGCAAGCCATCCCACCCACGGGCCTGCCCGACCCCCTGCCCTTGTACAGCACGGCGGCAACCCGCGCCATCGAATCCACAGCGCTGGCACAGCAGGCGGACCCGCACGCGCTGATGGAACAAGCGGGGCTGGCGGTGTGCCGCTGGGGACGGGCGCTTTACCCCCACGCCCAGTCTGTCTGGATCGCTTGTGGGCCTGGCAACAACGGTGGCGATGGCTTCGTGGCAGCACGGCACTGGCAAGCAGCGTTGGGCTCACACGGGCGGGTGACGGTCACCTGGCAAGGCGATACTGCCCACCAAACTGCCAGCGCCCAGCGGGCGCTGGCGCTGGCCTTGGCCGCCGGTGTGCAGGTTGCACCCCACCCGCCGGCGCATGCCGACGTGGTGGTGGACGCCATCTGGGGCGTGGGCCTGCAGGCGCATCGCCCTTGGCCCGGCCACCTACAAGATTGGGTGCAGCGCATCAACCATGGCCCTTGGCCGGTGTTGGCCGTTGACGTGCCCAGTGGTCTGGACAGCGACAACGGGGCTTGGTTGGGCCCTCTGGAGGCACAGCCGGTTGCGGGCGGAGACCAACCCCGGCACACCCTCACCTTGTTGACCCCCAAACCCGGGTTGTGGATGGCCGACGGTCGCGATGCTGCTGGCGATATCTGGTGGGACAGCCTGGGGGTGCAACCCGGCGCCACACCGGTCAGCGCCTACCTGAACCAGACACCACCACCCCAAGGCCGCCACCGGGTACACGGCGCGCACAAAGGCAGCCACGGTGATGTGGCCATTTTGGGCGGGCAAGACCTTGCCTACGGTGGTGTGGGTATGGCCGGGGCGGCCGTTCTGGCCGCTCGGGCGGCACTGCGCGCAGGGGCTGGCCGGGTTTATGTGGGTCTGCTGGCCCACCAGATCCATCCCCCAATGACCACCTGGGACCCGCTGCACCCTGAGCTGATGTTCCGCACCCCTGGCGCCTTGTTCGAAGGGGGCATGCCTCGCCATGCCAGCCTGGTGTGTGGGTGCGGCGGCGGTGAGGCTGTGGCCCCGTGGTTGGAATTGGCCTTGGCCCATCCCGGAGCGCTGGTCTTGGATGCAGATGGGCTCAACCACGTCGCGCTCAACCCAGACATGCAACGGGCACTGGCAGAACGCGCATCACGTCAACGGTGGACGGTTGTCACACCCCACCCACTCGAGGCCGCTCGGCTGCTGGGTTGGGACACCCCTCAGGTGCAGGCCAACCGTTTAAGAGCGGCCCAAACGCTGGCCCAAAAGCTGCAAGCGGTGGTGGTGCTCAAAGGCTCAGGCACAGTGGTCACGGCGCCCGACACCACCCCCTGGATCAACCCAACGGGGAACGCTTTGTTGTCGACCGCAGGCACCGGCGACGTGTTGGCTGGACAGGTGGGTGCAGCCCTGGCGGCCGCACCGCCAACAGGTTTTGCAGACGTGTTACAGGCCACGCGCGCGGCGGTGTACCGGCATGGCCTGTCGGCGAACCGCTGGGACCAGCCCCACCCCCTGACCGCCAGCGACATCCGCTAAAACCCAGCTGCCCTTTGGGGGTCAACCCAACAGCATCAAACCGATCTGCAACAGCAGCAGCAAGGCCAATGCAGACAGGTCCACCCCACCCAAAGTGGGTACCACACGGCGCAGAGGGCGCAGGAATGGATCCACCAACCGGGACAACACCGCTATCACCAGGCTGTGGGGCTGCACCCAAGACAACACCGCAAAGCCCAACACCAGCCACATTAACAGCTGCAAAACGGTGCGCAGGCCAAACCACACGGCCATCATGGGCAACGTGACCACCCAGCCACCGGACCGCCCTGGACCAGCGGCCAAGAGGTGCCAAACCACCGCATACAGCAGACAGAACAGCACCGCCGCCAACAGGCTGCCCCAATCGGCATTGGCCTGGCGCCAACGGCGGGGCAAGGCCTTGCGCAAGGGCATGACCGCCCAGTCGGTCACGGCCATCACAAACAAGCCCGGCTGTTGGGTCATGCGCAAGCGCAAGGTGTTCATCCAGGCGCGCAAAAGTGCGGCACCCACCAGCGCAAAAAAGACCGTGTCCAGCAAAAACAACACCACCCGCATCAGTGCCTGCCTTTTTTGTGTTTGCCCGCAGCGGTTTTGCGGGAGGGTTTGGCACCACGGTCGGTGCGCCCAGTCCCGTTGCCAGCCGCCGCGCCGCGCCGGCCTTTGGCACCGGCCATGGGGTCTTTGCCGCGCGGGGACTCACGGTCCCGGACCCTGCCGGGCCGGCCGGCGTCTGCATCCTGACCTTGTTTGTCACGCAGTGCCCGTGCCACCAGTTCGTCACCCTCGCGCACCAAACGGAAATCGATGCGGCGGCCGTCCAGGTCGACCCGGCTCACCTGCACCTGCACCCGCGAGCCCAAGGCATAGCGGATCCCCGTGCGCTCGCCACGCAACTCTTGCCGGGCCTCGTCGTAGCGGTAGTATTCGCCGCCCAGCTCGGTGATGTGGACCAACCCTTCCACGTAAAGGGCGTCCAGGGTGACGAACAGGCCAAAGCTGGTCACGGCCGTGACCACGCCTGCGAATTCCTCGCCCAAACGCTCGCGCATGAACTTGCACTTGAGCCAGGCCTCAACGTCCCGGCTGGCCTCGTCGGCCCGCCGCTCGTTAGCACTGCAGTGCAAGCCGGCGGCCTGCCAACCCAAGGTCTCGGCCGAGGGTTTGGCGCGTTGGGTTTTGTCGGCGGGCTTGCGTGCCGCCAGGCGTTTGGCCAATTTGGCATGCGCCTCGCCCGGTGTGGGCAAGGTGGGCAGCTGGTAACGCCGTTCCAGCAGAATGGCCTTGATGACCCGGTGCACCAGCAAATCGGGGTAGCGGCGTATGGGGCTGGTGAAGTGGGTGTAAGCCTCAAAAGCCAGGCCGAAGTGCCCGTTGTTCTGGGGCGTGTAAATGGCCTGCTGCATGGAGCGCAGCAGCATCGCGTGGATCTGCTGGGCGTCGGGCCGGTCGGCGGTGGCCTTGGCGATGTCCTGGAAATCGCCTGGGCGGGGCGTGTCGCCCAGTTGGTTGGCCACCCCCATCACCTTGAGGTACTGGCGCAAGGTCTCCAGCTTCTCGGGGGTGGGGCCTTCGTGCACGCGGTACAGACCGGCATGTTTGCCGTTGGCGATGAACTCGGCCGAACACACGTTGGCAGCCAGCATGGCCTCTTCGATCAGCTTGTGGG
>JBEBBB010000322.1:0-19612 GCA_041158605.1 Pseudomonadota bacterium | reverse complement strand
TGCTCCTCGGCAAAGGGTGGGTGTTCTTGTTACCATCATCTTAAAACGGATCACCCACCGACTTCAGGAGACCCCCATGCGCTTGACCAAACCCTGGGCCGCCGCCGGCCTGCTGTTGCTGGCCGTTTGGGGCCACACCTGGGCACAGGCCTACCCCAAACAGCCCATCCAGCTGGTGGTGCCTGTGGCCGCCGGTGGGGGCACCGACGTCCTGGCCCGCACCGTGGGCCAAAAGGTCTCGGAGGTTTTGGGCCAACCCGTGGTGGTCGAGAACAAGCTGGGGGCCGGGGGCAACATCGGGGTCGAGTCGGTGGCCCGGGCCAAACCCGACGGTTACACCTTGTTGTTTTCGCCCAGCACCATCGCGACCAACGTCGCGGTGTACCGCAAGCTGCCGTACGACCTGCTGAAAGACTTTCAGACCGTGGCCTTGGTGGGGCAAACCGACGTGGTGCTGGTGGTGAACGCATCGGTCAAGGCCAATGACCTGCGGGGTTTTGTGGACCTGGCCAAAAGCAAACCCGGCGCCCTGAACTACGGCTCGGCCGGCACCGGCAGCTCTCAACACCTGTCGGCCGAGTATTTCAACCAGCTGGCGGGCACCACGTCCAACCACATCCCCTACAAGGGCCAGTCCCAGGCCATGAACGATTTGGTGGGCGGGCAACTGGACTACATGTTCAGCCCTTTGCAAAACGCCTTGCCCTTTATCAAACAGGGGCGCATCAAGGCCTTGGCTCTGGCCGCCAAGCAGCGCCACCGCGACCTGCCCCAGGTGCCCACCCTGGCCGAGTCGGGTTACCCGGGGGCCGAGGTGTCCAACTGGTTCGCTTTGTACGCCCCTGCCGCCACGCCGCCCGCAGTGGTCAAAACCCTGCACACCGCCTACACCAAGGTGCTCAAACAACCCGAGGTGCGGGCCAAGCTGGAGGGCATGGGTTTTGACATCTTGTTTGTGACACCCGACCAGGCCACCGATTTCATGCGGTCCGAGCTGGTGCGCTGGGCCCGGGTGGCCGCCCACGCGGGTATCAAGGCCGAGTGAGGGTTTTCAGGGCTGCCGTTGCAGCAGCATGGCGTCGCCATAGCTGAAAAAGCGGTAGCGGTTGGCGATGGCGTGTTCGTACAGGGCCATCACCCGGCGGTGGCCCGCCAGGGCGCTCACCAGCATCATCAGCGTGCTTTTTGGCAGGTGGAAGTTGGTCACCAGCAGGTCCACCACCTGGAAACGGAAGCCCGGTGTGATGAAGATGTTGGTGTCGCCTGTGGCCTGCCCGCTGCGCGCCCAGCTTTCCAACGTCCTGACCGAGGTGGTGCCCACCGCCACCACACGGCCCCCCCGGGCTTGACACGCGGCCACCGCGTCTTGGGTGGCCTGTGGCACGCTGTACCACTCGCTGTGCATCACGTGTTCACCGATGTTTTCCGTTTTGACGGGTTGGAAGGTGCCCGCCCCCACGTGCAGCGTGACACTGGCGCGTTCCACGCCCAGGCGGGCCAGCTCGGCCAGCAAGGGCTCATCGAAGTGCAGCGCGGCGGTGGGCGCCGCCACCGCACCCGGGTGTTTGGCAAACACCGTCTGGTAACGCCGCTCGTCCTCGGCGGTGTCGGTGTGGGTGATGTAGGGGGGCAGTGGCACGTGGCCGTGGGCGGCCATCAGGGTGTAAGGGTCGCCACTGAAGCGCAGGTGGAACAGGGGGCCGTCGGGTTGGGGCCAACGCCCCAGCAAGGTGGCCGTGTAGCCGCCCACCATGTGCAGGACCGCCCCCACCGGGGGCTTTTTGCTCACCTTCATGTGGGCAACCACCTCGTGGTGGTGCTCGGGGCCCGCAAGCACCCGTTCCACCAGCAGTTCCAGTTTGCCTCCAGATGGCTTTTCGCCAAACAAGCGTGCTTTGATCACCGCGGTGTCGTTGAACACCAGCAGGTCGCCCGCTTGCAGCAGGCCCGGCAGTTCCCGGAACACCCGGTCTTGGGGGGAGTCGGCACGGCCATCCAGCAGCCTTGAGGCGGTGCGCTCAGCGGCGGGGTGTTGGGCGATCAGTTCGGGGGGCAGCGCAAAGTCAAAGTCGCTGAGGGTGTGGGCCGCGTGGGCGCCGGCGTGGTGGGTCTGCATGGGCTTGAGGGCCGAACAGGCCCGTTCCAAGGTCAAAAGCCGCATTGTGCCAGCCCAACCAGGTGGCCAGGTGTTTATGCTGCAGTGCAGCAAATCGGGTAACATCGGCCCGTACACCCACACCGCAAAGGATGCGCCATGGCCGTCGTTGTTTTTAACCAGAAGGGTGGGGTCGGCAAATCGACCATCGCCTGCAACCTGGCCGCCATCAGCGCCGCCCAGGGGCAACGCACTTTGCTCATCGACCTGGATACCCGGGGCAACTCCAGCGCTTACTTGCTGGGGGCGGCGGCCCGTGAGCCGGGCCCGAGTGTGGCGGGCCTTTTCGAGCAGGCTTTGAGTTTCAGTTTTAAACCCGTGCCGCCCACCGACTTTGTGGTCAACACACCATACCCCAACCTGGACGTGATGCCGGCCAGCGAGCGCCTGGACGAGTTGCAGGTGAAGCTGGAGTCGCGCCAAAAAATCTACAAACTCCGCGAAGCCTTGGAGCAACTGGCCGCCGATTACGACCGGGTGTACATCGACACCCCGCCAGCTCTGAATTTCTACACCCGCTCGGCTTTGATTGGGGGCAGTGGGTGCCTGGTGCCATTTGATTGCGACGATTTTTCCCGCCAGGCCCTCTACACCCTGCTGGCCAACGTGCAGGAAATCCAGGCCGACCACAACCCCGATTTGGCCATTCTGGGTGTGGTGGTCAACCAGTTCCAGCCACGCGCCAAATTGCCCCAACAGCTGGTGCAAGAGTTGTTGGACGAGGGCCTGCCTGTGGTGTCACCTTACCTGCCGGCTTCGATCAAGATCAAAGAGTCGCACCAGTTGGCCAAGCCCATGGTGTACCTGGAGCCCCGCCACAAAATGACCCAGGCTTTGGTGGCGTTGCACGATGGTTTAGGCCTGGCCCCCGTGTGACAACAGGCGGCGCACCAAGGGGTGGTTCACCTTGCGTTCGGTGCTGATGGCGTAGTAGTGCTCTTCAACCCCCGTGCACGCACCCAGCAAACGCACCTGGTAGCGGTCCAGCAAATCGCCTTGGACCGACAGCGCCGCTGGGAACACCCCCAAACCCGCACCACCAAAGGTCTCTAACAGGGCGCTGTCTTCGAACTCGCCCACCACCTGGGGTCTCAACCCCTTTTGGGCCAACCACTGGTCGATGCGGCCGCGCACAATGGCGTGGTTGGTGGGCAGCAACACAGGCACGTTTTGCAGCGACGCCGGGAAACCTTCCGAGGCTTGTGGCCACCAAACCGGGGCCGCGTACCACCCCATTTCGGTCACCCCAATGGGGTGGTTGTGCACGGTGAGGTGGGGGTTGAAGGGGGCGGGGTGGTCCGACAACACCACATCCATTTTGTGCACCGCCAAATCGGCCAACAGGTCGGCCATCTCGCCCTCGTGACAGACCAGCCGGAGGTCTGGGTTGGGCAGCAGGGTTTGCAGCAGCCGGTGCACCACCAGTTTGGGCAAGCCATCGGCCACCCCGACCGTCAGCCGTATGGTGCTGGTCTGGGTGGCCAGGCGGGCCAGGTCTGGCAGCGCCGCCCCCAGTTGGAAAATCTGTTCGGCTTGGCGCAGCACGGCCAGGCCCGCATCGGTCAAAGCCACCCCCCGGCCCGCTGGGCGCAGCAACTGTGCGCCCAAATCGCGTTCCAGCTCGCGCACCTGTGCGCTCACGGTTTGCACGGCCATGTCGAGGCGTTGTGCCGCGTGGGACATCCCCCCCTCTTTGGCCACCATCCAGAAGTAGTACAGGTGCCGGTAGTTGAAGAGCAGGCTCATATTCAGGTAAAAACAGAAATAATCTCAACCATACCACTGTTCTTCTTGAAAATAGGACGGGTTACTCTCGGAGGCTTTGCATTTCAACAAGAGGGCACTTATGGACTGGTTGATGGACCCCAATGTCTGGATCGCGTTTGCGATGTTGACCACCCTGGAAATTGTCCTGGGCATCGATAACATCATCTTCATCTCGATCCTGGTGGGCCGTTTGCCCCCCCACCAGCGCGACAAGGCGCGGCGCCTGGGCCTGGGTTTTGCCATGGCCTCCCGTTTGTTGTTGCTGTTTTCGCTTTCGTGGGTGATGGGTTTGACCGAAGACCTGTTCAACGTGGTGGGGCAGGGGATCAGCGGCCGTGACCTGGTGCTGTTGCTGGGCGGTTTGTTCCTGCTCTACAAAGCCTCACACGAGATTTTTGTCGAGGTCGAGGCCCGCGAACAAGACGGTCCGCCCGCGACCGACGCTGTGGCCCTTGAAAAGGCCGGCATCAAGGTGTTTTGGGGCATCATCGGCCAGATTGCCGTGATCGACATCGTGTTTTCGCTGGACTCGGTCATCACCGCCGTGGGCATGGTCGACCAGATCTGGGTGATGGTGGCCGCTGTGGTCGCCTCTGTGGGTGTGATGCTGGTGGCTGCCAAGCCCATCGGTGATTTTGTCGACGCCCACCCCTCTGTGAAGGTGCTGGCCTTGGCGTTTTTGGTGATGGTGGGCATGGCCCTCACTGCCGAGGCGTTTGACCAAGAGGTGCCCAAGGGTTACATCTACTCCGCCATGGCGTTCTCCCTGGTGGTTGAAGCCCTGAACATCCGCGCCCGCAAAAAGCGCCAGGCGCTGCCTGACCAGACCACCGCCTGACCCCCGGCGGGCGCTGCGGCACAATGCCGGCATGCCCGCCGCCACCGCGCCGCCACCCGCCAGCCCCCCAGGGCGCAAGCCCCTGTCAGCGCCCCAAAAGGCGTTGCAGAAGATGGGGTTGGTGCGGGCCATTGATCTGGCCTTGCACCTGCCCCTGCGCTACGAAGACGAAACCCGCATCACCCGCATCGTTGACGCGCGTGACGGTGACACCGTGCAGGTGGAGGGGGTGGTCACCGCGTGTGAGGTGCAGCTGCGGCCACGCCGCCAGCTGCTGGTGACCGTTCAGGATGGCAGCGGCACCTGCACCGCCCGGTTTTTTTCGTTTTACCCGTCCCACCAAAAAACCCTGGCGGTGGGCGCCCGGGTGCGCTTGCGGGGCGAGGTGCGCGGAGGCTTTTTGGGCTTGACGCTCATGCACCCGTCGTTTCGGGCCGCTGGTGGTGAATTGCCCGACGCGCTCACCCCGGTGTACCCTACCACCGCCGGTTTGCCCCAGACCTATTTGCAGCGGGCCGTCTGGTCGGGTCTGCAGCGCGCGGTGTTGGACGACACCGTGCCCGCCGAAGCCTGCGCCGAGCTGCCCGGTTTGCAGCGCCCGGGGGGCGGACCGGCCTGGACGCTCAAAGACGCGTTGGTGTACCTGCACCACCCCGCCCCGGGGGCGGCCATGGCGGCGCTGGAAGACCGCACCCACCCCGCCTGGCAGCGGCTCAAGGCCGAGGAGTTGTTGGCCCAGCAGCTGTCGCAACACCTGGCCCAGCAGGAACGGGCCGCCTTGCGCGCGCCAGCCTTGGTGTCCCACGCCGGTGGTTTGCAAGAGCGCTTGTTGGCCAACCTGCCCTTCCGCCTGACGCAGGCCCAGCACCGGGTGGTGGCGGAAATCGCCGCCGATTTGGCCCGGCCTGTGCCCATGCACCGCTTGCTGCAGGGCGATGTGGGCAGTGGCAAAACCGTGGTCGCCGCCTTGGCCGCCGCCACCGCGGTGGAAGCGGGCTGGCAGTGCGCCCTCATGGCTCCCACCGAAATCCTGGCCGAGCAGCATTTCGGCAAGTTGGTGGGCTGGCTCAACCCCTTGCTGGCCCCGCTGGGCAAAACCGTGGCCTGGCTCACCGGCAGCCAGAAAAAAAAGGAGCGCACCGCCATGCTGGCCCAAATCGCCAGCGGCGAGGCGGCCTTGGTGGTCGGCACCCATGCAGTGATCCAGGACCAGGTGCGGTTTCAAAACCTGGCCTTGGCCCTCATCGACGAGCAGCACCGGTTTGGTGTGGCCCAGCGCTTGGCTTTGCGCAGCAAGATGCAGGACGCGGCCTTGGAGCCCCACCTGCTGATGATGACGGCCACGCCCATACCGCGCACCTTGGCCATGAGCTACTACGCCGACTTGGACGTGTCCACTATCGACGAGTTGCCCCCAGGCCGCACGCCCATCGCCACCAAAGTGATCGCCGACAGCCGCCGGGGCGAGCTGGTGCAGCGCATCCAGGGACAGGTGGTCCAAGGGCGCCAGGTGTATTGGGTGTGCCCCCTGATCGAGGAAAGCGAAGCCCTGGACCTCAGCAACGCCACCGCCACCCACGCCGAGCTCAGTGCCGCGATGGCCGGGCTGCAGGGCCCCGATGGCGGTCCGGTGTTGGTCGGTTTGCTGCATTCCCGCATGCCGCCAGCCGAGAAAAAAGCGGTGATGGGCCTTTTCAGCACCGGTGCCATAGCGGTGCTGGTGAGCACCACCGTGATCGAGGTGGGGGTGGACGTGCCCAACGCGTCGCTCATGGTCATTGAACACGCCGAGCGTTTTGGCTTGAGCCAGTTGCACCAGCTGCGGGGCCGGGTCGGTCGGGGCACCGCCGCGTCGGTGTGCCTGCTGATGTACGCCCCCAATGAGAACGGCCGTTTGAGCGACACGGCCAAAGAGCGGCTGCGCGCCATGGCCGACACCAACGACGGCTTTGAGATCGCGCGCCGTGACTTGGAGATCCGCGGGCCGGGCGAGTTTTTGGGGGCGCGGCAATCCGGTGCCGCCCTGTTGCGGTTCGCCGACCTGGCCACCGACACCGAATTGCTGGAGTGGGCCCGCCACTGGGCCCCGCTCATCCACCAGCGTTGGCCGCTGCAGGCCCAACGGCACATCGACCGCTGGTTGGGTGGAAAATCGGCGTATCTGAAAGCCTGACCGGGTACACCGCCATGACACTGACCGAACTCAAGTACATCGTCGCCGTGGCGCGCGAACGGCACTTTGGCAAAGCGGCTGAGGCTTGTTTTGTGTCGCAACCCACACTGAGTGTGGCCATCAAAAAGCTGGAAGAAGAGCTGGAGCTCAAGCTGTTCGAGCGCAACGCCAGCGAGGTGGCCGTGACCCCTCTGGGCGAAGACATTGTGCGCCAAGCCCAGGTGGTGCTGGAGCAGGCCGCAGCCATTAAAGAGATCGCCAAACGCGGCAAGGACCCCCTGGCGGGCCCCTTGCGCCTGGGCGTGATCTACACCATAGGCCCCTACCTGTTGCCGGATTTGGTGCGCCAGGTCATTGAGCGCACCCCGCAAATGCCGCTGATGTTGCAGGAGAACCTGACCACCAAGCTGCTGGAGCAGCTGCGCTTGGGCGAGATCGATTGCGCCATCTTGGCCGAGCCCTTTCCCGACACCAACCTGGCCATCGCACCCTTGTACGACGAGCCCTTTGTGGCCGCGGTGCCCGTGGGCCATGCCCTGGCCCAACAAGAGACGGTGACCGCCGAGGCCCTGCGCCAGGAAACCATGCTGTTGCTGGGCAATGGCCACTGTTTCCGCGACCACGTGCTCGAGGTCTGCCCCGAGTTCGCCCGTTTTTCCAACGACGCCGAAGGCATACGCAAAAGTTTCGAGGGGTCCTCTTTGGAAACCATCAAGCACATGGTGGCGGCTGGCATGGGGGTGACCTTGGTGCCCCAGCTCAGCGTGCCCCCCGATGGCGCGCCGGGCGACAAGGCTTTTGTGCGTTACCTGCCTTTTGATGGCGACCCGCCGACCCGCCGGGTGGTGCTGGCCTGGCGCCGCAGCTTCACCCGTTATGAAGCGATTGCCGCTTTGCGCAACGCGGTGTATGCCTGCGCCTTGCCGGGTGTCAAACGGCTTTCTGCCTGAACCCACAGCTCAACGTGTTACCCGCTCCGTCACCTTTGCACCTGGCCCGGCACCGCTGGGGCCTTTACCTTGACCTGATCCGCTGGGACCGGCCTGCCGGTTGGCTGTTGCTGTTGTGGCCCAGTTTGTCTGCCCTGTGGCTGGCCTCGGGCGGGTGGCCAGGCTGGCACCTGTTGGTGGTGTTTGTAGGGGGCACCGTGTTGATGCGCAGCGCGGGGTGTTGTGTGAACGATGTGGCCGACCGCGATTTTGACCGCCATGTCAAGCGCACCGCCCACCGGCCCGTCACCAGTGGGCAGGTGTCGGTCCGCGAGGCGGTTTGGTTGGGTGTGGCCCTGGCCCTGGTCGCCTTCGTTTTGGTTCTCACCACCACACCAGCTGCGGTGGCATGGTCTTTTGCAGCCCTGGCGGTGGCGCTGGTCTACCCCTATGCCAAACGCTGGGTGTCCATGCCCCAAGCCGTTTTGGGTGTGGCTTTCAGCTTTGGTATACCGATGGCCTATGCCGCTGTGGTGGGGCAGGTGCCGGGCCAGGCCTGGGCCTTGTTGGTATCCAACCTGTTGTGGGTGTTGGCCTACGATACCGCTTACGCCATGGTGGACCGCGACGACGATCTGCGCATCGGCATGAAAACCTCGGCCATCACCTTGGGGCGCTGGGACGTGTGGGCCATTTTGGTGTTCAACCTGGCCCACCTGGGTTTGTGGGCGGCTTTGGTGTGGCCTCAGGCCGGTGGGGTGTGGACTGCGCTTGCGTTGGCGCTGGCTGGCGGTCAGGTCGGGTGGCACCACCGGTTGATCCGGCGCCGCACCCGCGAAGGTTGTTTCAAGGCGTTTCGGGTCAGCCACTGGCTAGGTGCCACCCTGTTTGCGGGGCTGGCCTTGCAAATGGCAGTGACCTGAAAGCCTGTTTCACGCCCCGAACTCGTCCCCCAGGGCCTGGGCCCGTTGTTGGGCCGCCCGCATCGCGGCGATGAAATGGGCTTTCACCCCCTGGCTTTCGAGGTGGGTCAACGCCGCGTAGGTGGTGCCGCCTTTGGATGTCACCCGCTCGCGCAGCACGTCGGGTGGGTCGGTGGCGTCTTGCGCCAGGTGCGATGCGCCCACAAACGTGCCGATGGCCAAACGGGTCGCTGCGCCAGCACTGAGGCCCATTTGTACGCCGGCTTCCCGCATCGCCTCTATAAAATAAAAGACGTAGGCGGGGCCTGACCCAGACAAGGCGGTCACCGTGTCAAGGTCGGCCTCCTGGTCCAGCCACAGGTGGTCACCGGTGGTTGCCACCACTTGGGCCACACGTTCCCGGTCGTCAGCACCCACCCCAGGGCGGGCATAAAGCCCCGTCATCCCCCGGCCCACCAGAGCGGGGGTGTTGGGCATGGCCCGCACGATCCGTTCCGAGCCCAGCCACTGGGCCATGCTGTCGCTGCGAATGCCCGCCGCCACGCTCAGGTGCAAGGCGCCCGGTACGTGGGGGGCGGTGTCGGCCGCTGCGGTTTTGAACGTCTGGGGCTTCACCGCCCAAACCACCAGGTCACACCCGTGCAGTTGTGGGCCGGGTGCCGCGTTCACCCCCAAGGCCCACTGGGCGCGCAATTTGTCGCGTTGGGCCTCGAAGGGTTCAACCACCTCGATGGAGCTGGCGGGCAAGCCCTGTTGTATCAAACCGCCGATGATGGCGCTGGCCATGTTGCCGCCACCGATGAAGGCGATGCGAGAGGCCTGGGCAGGGGGAGTGGGCATGGAGCGTGGTGCCTTTGCTACAAAAGGTGGGGAAGAAGGTAGTTGACTTTCAAATACCGCCGTGTGATAATACTAGGCTTCGTGCTGTAAAAGTACGGAGTTTTCTGCCCACCGAAGCTGATCGGGCGCAAGCTGAGCAGCAACGACGGGCCCAAGACTGATCGCCCTAGGCCGTGGTGGCCGTGGGGATTCAAGTTGGGACTTAAATCAAATGATTCAAACGCAATCTCGACTCGATGTTGCCGACAACACGGGTGCCAAGTCCGTGATGTGCATCAAGGTGCTGGGCGGCTCCAAGCGCCGCTACGCCAGCGTGGGCGACGTCATCAAAGTGAGCATCAAAGAAGCCGCTCCGCGTGGCCGCGTCAAAAAAGGCGAGGTTTACAACGCTGTGGTGGTGCGCACCGCCAAAGGCATACGCCGTGGTGATGGTGCTTTGATCAAATTCGACGGCAATGCCGCCGTGTTGCTCAACGCCAAGCTGGAGCCCATCGGCACCCGCATCTTCGGACCGGTCACCCGCGAACTGCGGACCGAAAAGTTCATGAAGATCGTGTCCCTGGCCCCCGAGGTCCTGTAAGGAACTGACATGAACAAGATCCGCAAAGGTGATGAAGTCATCGTGATCGCCGGTCGCGACAAAGGCAAACGTGGCAAGGTTGTGCTGCGCGCCAATGAAGAGCGTCTGGTGGTTGAGGGTGTGAACCTGGTCAAAAAACACGCCAAGCCCAACCCCATGAAGGGTGTGGCCGGTGGCATCGTTGAGAAGTCCATGTCCATCCACCAGTCCAACGTGGCGATTTTCAACGCCGCGACCGGTAAAGCCGATCGCGTGGGCGTCAAAGAGCTGGCCGACGGCAAAAAAGTCCGCGTCTACAAGTCCAGCGGCGAAGAAATCAAGGTGGCATGACCATGGCACGCTTTCAAGACATCTACCGCGACAAAGTCGCCCCCGCTCTGAAAGAGCAGTTCGGCTACAAGTCGATCATGGAAGTGCCTCGCATCACCAAAATCACCCTGAACATGGGTGTGAGCGAGGCCGTTGCTGACAAAAAGGTCATGGACAACGCCGTGGGCGACCTGACCAAAATCGCTGGTCAGAAACCCGTGGTCACCAAGGCCCGCAAGGCCATCGCCGGTTTCAAAATCCGCGAACAACAGGCCATTGGCTGCATGGTCACCCTGCGTGGCGCCCAAATGTACGAATTCCTGGACCGTTTCGTGACCGTGGCCCTGCCCCGCGTCCGTGACTTCCGCGGTATCTCCGGCAAGGCGTTCGACGGCCGTGGCAACTACAACATCGGCGTCAAAGAACAGATCATCTTCCCCGAGATCGAGTACGACAAGGTGGATGCACTGCGTGGTTTGAACATCAGCATCACGACCACCGCCAAGACCGACGCAGAGTGCAAAGCCCTGCTGACCGGTTTCCGTTTCCCGTTCAAGAACTGAGGTGGTTTGTGGCTAAACAAGCTTTGCTCCAGCGCGAAATCAAGCGGGAAAAACTCGCTGCCAAGTTCGCCAACAAATACAACGAGTTGAAGGCCGTTGCCAAAGACGCAAAACGCTCTGACGAAGAGCGCGATGCGGCACGCCTCGCTCTGCAGAAGTTGCCCCGCAACGCCAACCCCAACCGCCAGCGCAACCGCTGCGAGATCACCGGCCGCCCCCGTGGCACCTTCAACCAGTTCGGCTTGGCACGTGCCAAGGTTCGCGAACTGGCGTTCGCCGGTGAAATCCCCGGTGTGACCAAGGCCAGCTGGTAAGCCATAGGAGAAACCCAAATGAGCATGAGTGATCCTATCTCCGATATGCTGACCCGCATCCGCAATGCGCAAATGGTCGACAAGGCCCATGTGGTCATGCCTTCTTCCAAAGTGAAGGCCGCCATCGCGCAAGTGCTGAAAGACGAAGGTTACATCGACGGTTTCCAAGTCAAGACCACCGACGGCAAGAGCGAACTCGACATCGCCTTGAAGTACTACGCTGGTCGCCCTGTGATCGAGCGCATTGAGCGTGTGAGCCGCCCTGGCCTGCGCGTGTACAAAGGCGCCAAAGCCATCCCCCAGGTCCAGAACGGTCTGGGTGTGGCCATCGTCACCACCCCTAAAGGCGTGATGACCGATCGCAAAGCCCGTGCTGCCGGTGTCGGCGGTGAAGTTCTGTGTTACGTCGCCTAACGCGCATTAAGGAGTACCTGAAATGTCCCGTGTAGGTAAACAGGCTGTCGCCATCCCACAAGGTGTGGAAGTGGCCCTCAAGTCCGAAACCATCAGCGTCAAAGGTGCCTTGGGCGCCATGGAGCTGAACCTCAACCCCCTGGTCAAGGTCGAAAACGCAGGCGCCAGCCTGTCTTTCACGCCTGTCAACGACAGCCGTGACGCCAACGCCATGAGCGGTACCTTGCGCCAGTTGGTCAACAACATGGTGCAGGGTGTCAGCAAGGGTTTCGAGAAGAAACTCAGCCTGATCGGCGTGGGCTACAAAGCCAGCGCCCAAGGCAGCAAACTGAACCTGGCCGTGGGTTACTCCCACCCGGTGAACATCGACATGCCTGCTGGCATCACGGTGGCCACCCCGACCCCGACCGAAATCGTGATCAAAGGTGCTGACCGCCAACGTGTGGGTCAGATCGCTTCTGAAGTCCGTGCCGTGCGTCCCCCCGAGCCTTACAAAGGCAAGGGCATCCGTTATGCGGATGAAAAGGTCGTGATCAAAGAGACCAAGAAGAAGTAAGGACGCCGACCATGTTGACCAAAAAAGAACAGCGTTTGCGCCGGGCCCGCCAAACCCGCATCCGCATTGCCCAGCAAGGTGCCGTGCGCCTGACGGTGAACCGCACCAACCTGCACATCTATGCCAACGTCATCTCCGACGACGGTTCCCGCGTGTTGGCTTCGGCTTCCACCGTGGAAGCCGAGGTGCGTGCCCAGTTGGGTGGCGCCGGCAAAGGTGCCAACAAGGCTGCTGCCGAGCTGATCGGTAAGCGCATCGCTGAAAAAGCGAAAGCCGCTGGCATTGAAAAAGTCGCCTTCGACCGTTCGGGCTTTGCCTACCACGGCCGTGTGAAAGCTTTGGCAGATGCCGCGCGTGAAGCCGGCCTGCAATTCTGATAGGACGGGATAGGCAAATGGCTAAATTCCAAGCAAACGTGAAGAACGAAGCGAACGACGACGGCTTGCGCGAGAAGATGATCGCCGTGAACCGCGTGACCAAAGTGGTCAAGGGCGGTCGGATCATGGGTTTCGCAGCACTGACCGTGGTCGGTGACGGCGATGGCCGTGTCGGTATGGGCAAGGGCAAAGCCCGTGAAGTGCCTGTGGCTGTGCAAAAGGCCATGGACGAAGCCCGCCGCAACATGGTGAAGATCCCCCTGAAAAGCGGTTCGTTGCACCATGCCGTGAAAGGTGCCCATGGCGCCTCCAACGTGATGATGCTGCCCGCCGCCAAAGGTACCGGCATCATCGCTGGCGGCCCTATGCGTGCCGTGTTCGAGGTGTTGGGTGTGACCGACGTTGTGGCCAAGAGCCACGGTTCGTCCAACCCTTACAACCTGGTTCGCGCCACCCTGGACGCCCTGAAAAACGCCTCCACCCCTGCCGAAGTCGCTGCCAAGCGCGGCAAGTCGGTGGAAGACATCCTGGGTTGATTGGAACGATCATGACGACAGCCAACACCATCAAAGTGCAACTCGTGCGCAGCCCTATCGGCTGCAAAGAGTCCCACCGCGCCACCGTGCGTGGCCTGGGCCTGCGCAAACTCAACAGCACCAGCGAACTGCAGGACACCCCTGCGGTGCGCGGCATGATCAACAAGATCAGCTACCTGGTCAAAGTGATCTGATCGGAGTCAGGACATGGAACTCAACACCATCAACGCCGGTGCGGGCGCCAAACACGCCAAGCGCCGTGTCGGTCGCGGTATCGGCTCTGGCCTGGGCAAAACCGCCGGTCGCGGCCACAAAGGCCAGAAGTCCCGTTCGGGCGGCTACCACAAAGTGGGTTTCGAAGGCGGTCAGATGCCTTTGCAACGCCGTTTGCCCAAGCGTGGCTTCAAGTCGCAAACCCTGAAGTTCAACGCCGAAGTCACCTTGGCTGACCTGGAAGCCCTGGGCGCCGCTGAAGTGGACCTGCTGGTCCTGAAGCAAGCGGGTCTGGTGGCCGAACTGGCCCGCAAGGTCAAAGTGGTTAACACGGGCAGCCTGACCAAAGCGGTCAAGCTGAACAACGTGGCCGCTACCGCAGGTGCCAAGGCTGCTATCGAAGCCGCTGGCGGCGCTGTCGCCTGAAGCCCCAACAGACGGATCGTTTGTGGCCACATCTGCAGCAACTTTAGCCAAGACGGGCAAGTTCGGTGACCTGCGTCGCCGGCTGGTCTTTCTGATCCTGGCATTGGTGGTGTACCGCATTGGAGCGCACATCCCCGTGCCAGGCATAGACCCCAACCAGCTGGAACAGCTGTTCAAGGGCCAGCAAGGCGGGATACTGAGCTTGTTCAACATGTTCTCGGGGGGCGCTTTGTCGCGCTTCACCGTGTTCGCGTTGGGCATCATGCCTTACATCTCCGCGTCGATCATCATGCAACTGATGACCTACGTGTTGCCAGCCTTCGAGCAACTCAAGAAGGAAGGCGAGGCCGGGCGGCGCAAGATCACCCAGTACACCCGTTATGGCACGCTGGGCCTGGCCATTTTCCAAGCTTTGGGCATTGCTCTGGCGCTGGAGGGGTCGGCTGGCTTGGTGATCAACCCTGGCATGGGCTTCCGCCTGACCGCCGTGGTGAGCTTGGTGGCTGGCACGATGTTCCTGATGTGGTTGGGTGAACAGATCACCGAACGTGGTTTGGGCAACGGCATTTCCATCCTGATCTTTGCCGGTATCGCAGCGGGCTTGCCCAGTGCGATCGGCGGTCTGTTGGAGCTCGTGCGCACCGGTGCCATGAACATCCTGGTCTCCATCTTCATCGTTTTGTTGGTGGTGTTGGTGACCTACTTTGTGGTGTTTGTGGAGCGGGGTCAACGCAAGATTCTGGTGAACTATGCGCGCCGCCAGGTGGGCAACAAGGTGTACGGGGGCCAATCGTCCCACCTGCCCCTGAAGCTCAACATGGCCGGTGTGATCCCCCCGATCTTTGCGTCGTCTATCATTCTGTTGCCCACTACCGTGGTCAGCTGGGTGAGCACAGGTGACTCCACCCGCTGGTTGCGTGACATCGCTTCGGCCCTGTCACCCGGGCAACCGATCTACGTGGCACTGTACGCGGCGGCCATCGTGTTCTTCTGCTTCTTCTACACGGCGCTGGTTTTCAACAGCCGCGAAACCGCCGACAACCTGAAGAAGAGTGGTGCGTTCATCCCGGGTATCCGCCCTGGAGACCAGACCGCCCGCTACATCGACAAGATACTGGTTCGGCTCACATTGATCGGTGCGATTTACATCACATTGGTCTGCCTGTTGCCCGAATTCCTGATCCTGAAGTACAACGTGCCTTTCTATTTCGGTGGAACGTCGTTGCTGATCATTGTGGTGGTGACCATGGACTTTATGGCCCAGGTTCAAAACTACGTGATGTCCCAGCAATACGAGTCCCTGCTGAAAAAGGCCAACTTCAAGGCTTCACCTGGCGCCTGAGGCGACCCAGGACGGCGTGTAACGTTTAGGTTTTGAGATTTATTTAGGAGAGAAACATGAGAGTTTCGGCTTCGGTCAAAAAAATGTGCCGCAACTGTAAGATCATCCGTCGCCATGGCGTCGTGCGAGTGATTTGCACCGACCCGCGACACAAACAGCGTCAAGGCTGATAGTTTAGAGGACCACCATGGCACGTATTGCAGGTATCAACATTCCGCCTCACAAGCACGCTGAAATTGGCTTGACCGCCATTTTCGGTATCGGTCGCACCCGCGCCCGCAAGATTTGCGAGGCTTGCGGCATCGATTACGCGAAAAAGATCAAGGATCTGTCTGACGCTGAACTCGAAAAGGTTCGCGATCAAGTCGGCACCTACACCACCGAGGGTGATCTGCGCCGCGAAACCACGATGAACATCAAACGCCTGATGGACATCGGTTGCTACCGCGGTTTCCGCCACCGCCGTGGCCTGCCCGTGCGTGGTCAGCGCACCAAGACCAATGCCCGCACCCGCAAGGGTCCGCGCAAGGCAGCGCAATCGCTGAAGAAATAATCGGTTAAAGGACAGTTATGGCCAAGTCTCCTTCCAGCAGCGCAGCCGCCCGCGTGCGCAAAAAGGTTCGCAAGAACATCGCCGATGGCGTTGCCCACGTCCACGCGTCGTTCAACAACACCATCATCACCATCACCGACCGCCAGGGCAATGCCCTGTCGTGGGCTTCTTCTGGTGGCCAGGGTTTCAAGGGTTCGCGCAAATCCACCCCCTTCGCAGCCCAGGTGGCTTCCGAAGTGGCTGGCCGCGCCGCCATGGAGCAGGGCATCAAGAACCTGGATGTCGAGATCAAGGGCCCCGGTCCCGGTCGCGAATCTTCTGTGCGCGCCCTGGGCGCCCTGGGCATCCGGATCACGTCCATTGCCGACGTGACCCCCGTGCCGCACAACGGCTGCCGCCCCCAAAAGCGCCGCCGCATCTGATGCGTCGCCGCGGGTTATACTCGCGGGTTGCTTTTTTCCCTGCCACCGCAGCGATGCGGTGGCGTTTTTGCTAAGCCCACCGCCTCCGGCAACCCGGAAGGCTCCCGCAACGTTGTGGTTGCGGCAGATCACACAAGGACACCCACGTGGCACGTTACCTCGGCCCCAAGGCCAAACTTTCCCGCCGTGAAGGCACCGACCTGCTGTTGAAGAGCGCCCGCCGCTCCATCAGCGACAAGGCCAAGTTCGACTCCAAGCCCGGCCAACATGGCCGTACCTCGGGTCAGCGCACCTCTGACTTCGGTCTGCAACTGCGCGAAAAACAAAAAGTCAAGCGCATCTACGGTGTGCTCGAGCGCCAGTTCCGCCGCTACTTCGCCGAGGCCGACCGCCGCCGTGGCAACACCGGTTCCAACTTGCTGTCGCTGCTGGAATCCCGCTTGGACAACGTGGTGTTCCGTATGGGTTTTGCCTCCACCCGCGCCGAAGCCCGCCAGTTGGTGTCGCACAAAGGCATCGTGGTCAACGGCTCCAGCGTGAACATCCCGTCTTACTCGGTCAAGGCCGGTGACGTGGTGGCTGTGCGCGAAAAGTCCAAAGGCCAGGCCCGCGTGAAAGAAGCCCTGGAATTGGCCAAGCAGATCGGTTTCCCCGCTTGGGTTGAAGTGGCTGCCGACAAAGCCGAAGGCACCTTCAAGAAAGTGCCTGACCGCGACGAATTCGGCTCCGACATCAACGAATCGTTGATCGTCGAACTGTACTCGCGTTAATTGAAGTTCCCACCGCGCCGTTGTTGGCGGGGTGGGATGTTGTGCTCCATCGGCCTTATCGGTGTAACGAGCCGAGGGTATTGAAGGAAGTCCGAATGCTTACAAACCTGCTCAAACCCAAAAACATCAACGTCGAGCAACTGTCGGCCAACCGCGCCAAAGTGACCCTCGAGCCTTTTGAGCGTGGCTACGGCCATACGCTGGGCAACGCCCTGCGCCGCGTGTTGTTGTCTTCCATGGTCGGGCATGCCCCCACCGAAGTGACCATCGCTGGTGTGGTGCACGAGTACTCTTCCATCGACGGTGTCCAGGAAGATGTGGTTGCCATTCTCTTGAACCTCAAGGGTGTGGTGTTCAAACTGCACAACCGCGACGAAGTCACCCTGAGCCTGCGCAAAGACGGCGAAGGCGCCGTGACCGCGGCCGACATCCAGACCCCCCACGATGTCGAGATCCTGAACCCCGAGCACCTGATCGCCACCCTGTCGGCCGGCGCCAAGCTCGACATGCAGATCAAGGTTGAAAAAGGCCGTGGGTATGTGCCCGGCAACCTGCGCCGCAACGACGACACCGTGCGTTCTATCGGTCGCATTGTGTTGGACGCGTCGTTCTCCCCGGTCAAGCGTGTGAGCTACACCGTGGAAAGCGCCCGTGTGGAGCAGCGCACCGACCTGGACAAGCTGGTCATCGAGATCGAAACCAACGGTTCTGTGGCCCCCGAAGAGGCCGTGCGTTCTGCTGCCACCATCTTGGTCGAGCAGATCAGCATGTTCGCCAACATCGGCCCCGGTGCCATTGGTGGCGCGGGTGCTGGCGGTGGTGCTGGCGTTGCCAGCGGCAGCGCGTTCGACCCCATCCTGCTGCGCCCTGTGGACGAGCTGGAACTGACCGTGCGTTCGGCCAACTGCCTGAAAGCCGAAAACATTTACTACATCGGTGACCTGATCCAGCGCACCGAAAACGAGTTGCTCAAGACCCCCAACCTGGGTCGCAAGTCGCTCAACGAAATCAAAGAGGTTTTGGCTTCGCGCGGCTTGACGCTGGGCATGAAGCTCGAAAACTGGCCCCCCGCCGGTTTGGACAAACACTGACCGTTTTTAAACCACGTCTGACGAACCCCCAGTACCTGGTACGGCTGGGGGCAAAACACTGAAAGGACACCATCATGCGTCACGGACACGGCCTTCGCAAACTGAACCGCACCAGCGAGCACCGCCTCGCCATGCTGCGCAACATGATGAACTCGCTGCTCACGCACGAAGTCATCAAAACCACCCTGCCCAAGGCCAAGGAATTGCGCCGTGTGGTCGAGCCCATGATCACCCTGGCCAAGGAACCCACCCTGGCCAACCGCCGCCTGGCGTTCAACCGCCTGCGCGACCGCGACGTGGTGGTCAAGCTCTTCAACGAGTTGGGCCCCCGTTTCAAAGCCCGTCCCGGTGGTTACACCCGCATCCTGAAAATGGGTTTCCGCGTGGGTGACAACGCGCCTATGGCTTTGGTTGAGTTGGTGGACCGCGCCGACACCACCGAAGCTGCAAAAGATTCGACAGCAGCCGAATAATCGTGCTACAATAGCAGTCTTGACGCGAGGTGGAGCAGCCTGGTAGCTCGTTGGGCTCATAACCCAAAGGTCGCAAGTTCAAATCTTGCCCTCGCAACCAACAAAATCAAGCACTTAGCTTGTCGTTAAAGCCCTCCTTGTGAGGGCTTTTTTGTTTTAGCCCATCCGTAGCTCATTTTTAGCCCATCTGTAGCCCACACATTTTCTGGGTGTGCTCATAGTGACCTTTGGGCTGTAGACGATGTTTATGTCTCCTGAAGGCTGATCTGAGTCATTCACGTACCGCCGCTTGAGCTGAAGCATCCACGGAAACCGGTCATTGAGCTCAGCTGGCCCAAACCGGCAGCTTCACACCCGGAACCTGTCGCACGTCCGCGCAAGCATTGTGTCTACACGAACGACAGCTCCATTTCCCTAGCTCACGGCTGTCTAGGAACTCTGGGGCGATTCAACCAGCCGATCACTTGGCGTGAGAACAGATCGAGCACCACCGCTAGGTACAGCCACCCCTCGTGGGTGCGGATGTAGGTGATGTCCGTGACCCAAGACTGGTTGGGCCCCTCTGGTGTGAATGCTCGATTCAGGTGGTTGGGGGCCACCACTGCAGGTTTGCCACCACGGCGACCTGCACGGCGCCTGTAGCCCGTCTGTGACCGGATACCCTCGCTGCGCAGCAGCCTGGCCACACGGTGCTTGCCACAGCGTTCGCCCAAGTCGCGCATGTCCAGCGTGAGCTTGCGGTAGCCATAAACGCAGCCGCTTTCCAGCCACGCCTGCTTGAGCAGCCCCAGCAAGCGCTGGTCATCGCGCACCTTCTCGCTGACAGGTTGTTTCTTCCAAGCGTAATAGCCGCTGGGGTGCACATCCATGACCGAACACAGCCGGCGAACACCATAGACCTTCTCGTGGTGCTCGATGAACGCGTACCTCACCCGGACTGCTTGGCAAAGTACGCGGCGGCCTTTTTTAAGATGTCGCGCTCCTCGGTCACCCGCTTGAGTTCGGCCTTGAGGCGGCGCAACTCCTCGGTTTGTGACAGCTGCTCCTG
>JBEBBB010000321.1:0-9446 GCA_041158605.1 Pseudomonadota bacterium | reverse complement strand
CAGCACCGTGAGCGGTTGCGGGGACAGCATCTGTTTTTTGGACTTGGGGAAGCTGAAGTTCGCGTCCGCCTTGTGGTGCGCAATGTGGTTGCGCGAAGCAAAGGTGGGCATCCACACCAATTTGGCGCCCAGCGCAATCCCGTGCTCGACCGCGTAGAGGTTCAAGCCACCGCTCTGGTTGTTCAGGGGCACGCCCGACAACAAGGTGACCTTGAGGTGGCTGAAATGTTTGTTCAACATTTCGGTGACCGGTGTGGCCGAGTAGTAGTGGTCTTTGATCAACAGGGCGCGCACGCCGGCCTCGGACGCCTCTTGCATGGCCTCGTAGTGGTCGAAGTAGCGCGGCATGACCGAAGGGCCACTGTGGCAATGCAGGTCCACAGACCCTTGCAACAAGCGCTTGCTCAACAACGGGTCGGTCTGGCGCCAGGCGCCAGGGGGCAAAACCTCAGCGGGGGTAAGGGTGTGTGTGCTCATTTTGATCCAGTCCGTTTTTTGTTATACTAGTCATAACACTGTTATGTTTGTTGTGACGATCATAACCAAGCCGTCCCTGTACTCAAAACTAGGGGAAACCCGGCATGGGCGAAAAAAAAGGCGCCACTGGGGCGCCTGGAGACTGCGGGCGGCCGGCCCTCAAGGGTGTGTTGAGTTTTTTACAGTTTGGCTGCTGGCCGTGGTACCTGCAGTGGGAATTTGAGCCCAGCCCCACCGACCCCTTGCATCTGTTTTTGTTGACGAAAGACCTGAAAGCCATACTGCTTGGTTGATGGCCACGGGGCGTCAGACCTGGCACCTTGGTATTCAACAATGTACATATGGACGATCATCAAATGTACATTTCGACGAATTTCTGATGTACATTTAGACGATTAATTAATGTCGCATTGGACGGGCATTCATTGCCCCCCGTGTTCTTCATGCCAGTTACACCCCCTTTGTTGATTGCACGCCACATGGCGGAACGTGTCAGGCTGTCACTGCTAGACACACCGGCGGTGTTGATCAATGGTCCTAGACAGTGCGGCAAAACCACTTTGGCCAAACAGTTTTCCCATGGGATGCAGTACATCACCCTCGATGATGCAACGGTCCTTGAAGTGGCACGGATGGACCCCGTAGGGCTGGTGCGCAAACTCGACAGGGCCATCATTGATGAAGTTCAGCGAGCACCGCAGTTGTTGTTGGCGCTGAAGCACGCCATAGACGAAGACCGCCGGCCTGGCCGCTTCTTGCTCACGGGCTCATCCAACCTGCTGTCTTTGCCTCAGGTGGCCGACAGCCTGGCAGGGCGCATGGAGGTACACACCTTGCTGCCACTGTCCCAGTCTGAGTTGCAAGGTCGAGCGAACGATTTTTTGCAACGTGCCCAAACCCATGACTGGCCTATAGCGAATCCACAATGGGCGACACCCGCTGTGCACGGTCGCCGAGACACCGTGGTCAACGTTCTGGCGGGTGGATTCCCCGACATGCGCTCCCGCGCAAACCACTCACGGCAACTCGCCTGGGCCAACGCCTACATCAAGACGCTGGTGGAACGTGACGTTCGCGATGTCGCCCAGATCGAACATCTGAGCGCCATCCCGAGACTGCTACAGGTTGTCGCCGCTTACTGCGCGCAACTCTTCAATGCGTCCGAAATCGGGGGACAGCTCGCACTGGACAGGCGAACTGTCGAGAAGTATTTGAGCGTTCTGGAGCAAATCTTCCTGGTACAGCGTTTGCCCGCCTGGGGACGCCATGAATTGGGGCGGCTGGTCAAAACGCCCAAGCTGCACTTCCTCGACGCCGGGCTTCAAGCTGCCCTGATGCGTCTGACACCGGGCATGCTGATGGCTCACCGTTCACGCTGGGGCGCCACCTTGGAGACATGGGTCTACGCGGAACTGCGAAAGGCGTTGGCCTTGAGCGATGAAGGCTGGTTCCTGGGTCACTACCGGGACAAAGACCAGTTAGAAGTGGATTTTGTGCTGGAGTCTCCTTTGCGGCAGATCATCGGCGTTGAAGTCAAGGCTGCAGCCTCTGTGGATGGCAAAGACTTCAAAGGCCTGCGGCGGCTACAGGCTTTGTGCGGACCCGACTTCATCGCAGGCATCGTCCTTTATGACGGCAGCAACGCATTACCGTTTGGTGACGGCTTGTGGGCGGTTCCCTTGGCAGCACTCTGAGCACCGGGGACTGGCGCTGTCAGTGGCCCACCCCCTACGCCCCCACGCAGGCCCAGGCCGCCGCGGTGCGGCAGGTGTTTCAGGCCGCCCGCACAATCCCCTCAATGAAACGGGTGATGGCCGTTTGAACGGTCACAAACAGGGTGCTTTGCTTCTACACTGGGCAACCCGTGGCACTTGTGCGCGGGGCACCAAACAAGGAGCCAACAATGAACTGGACGAGATGGCGTTGGGCATGTCTGGGATGGGGTGTGGTGGCGGGCACCGCCCACGCACAAGCCTGGCACCAGATGGACACCCCAGACCGCATACGGACCGGCTTGGAAGCCAACGCCCCGCTGGTTTACAAACTCAAACCCAGCCCACAACCGCGGACGCTGCCACCCGCCCCACCATCGGCGTTTGCCGACAAACTCACGGCAGAGGGCAAAACGTTTGTCCGCAGCGCGGTGTCGGCCTTGGTGGTGGACAACGGGCAACTGGTGTTTGAACTTTACAACCAAGGTGGGGCGCCCGACGCCTTGGCCAACGCCTACTCCATGACCAAAAGCCTCACTTCATTGGCGGTGGGTGAGGCCCTGTGCGCGGGCAAAATCAAAAGCCTGGACGATACGGCGCTCACGTACGTGCCAGCGCTGCAGGACACACCTTATGGCAAGGCCACGCTCAAACAACTGCTGACCTACACCAGCGGCGCAGAAGACCCGGGAGGGAACGGTTATGTGGGCATCCACAACATCCCCAACTACGTGGGCATGCTGACACACAAACGATCGATGGTGGACTTGATCAAGGCCCACAGCGGTACCAGCCGCTTCAAACCCGGCGAAAAATTTATCTACAACGGGCTGGACTCGCAAACGCTCAGCTTGGTGGTACGCGCCGCCACGGGCATGCCCCTGCCGGTTTGGTTTGAAAACACGGTCTGGAAAGAGGCCGGGGCCGAATCACCGGCCGCGTGGTTTGTTGACAAGGACGGGAACGCCAACGGCGAAATTTTGTTTTTTGCCACCACCCGGGACTTCGCCCGCCTCGGGCAGTACGTGCTGGACCGCCTGACCGATCAGGCAGGGAGCCCGTGCATACAAGCCTATGTGAAAGAGGCCGCCAAGCCGCTGGTGAGCAAGGGGTATTGGCCCAGCGCCCCCCAATGGGGCTACGCCTTGCACACTGGGGCCGATGGCCACACGTGGATGTTTGGACACAACGGGCAACGGGTGGGCGTCAACGTGGCCAAAAAGCGGGTGTTTGTGACCACATCCAACCGGACCGGCCCTGAAACAGACGCCAACGGCCCTGGCTTTTTGGCAAGGTAGACGCGATCAGGCGCATCAGCCTTCAGCGCCACCCAACACCGCTTGCACCAGGCCATCGGCTGAACCATCGTGGTCCATGCCCAATGCCTGCGCCAAGGGGGTGGACAGCGGCGGGTATTGGGCAAAAAGCCTGTCCACCCGTTCTTGCGGTTGGCTGCGAACCAGGGCCAAGCGCTCGGGCCCCAAACGCCGGCCCAAGGCCTCTGCCACCGCTTGAACACTCAGCCACAACGCGGGCATCAACGCGACCCGCCGTGGCCCCAAGACAGCCAGATCGGCCACAGCGGCGGCACGCAGGTTGTGGGCACAACGCTCGGCAGACACCCACCAAGCCGTGCCCTCCATGCGCACAGGCACGTCCAGTGGCACCCCATCCCGCATGCGCCAAAAAAGCTGGCTCATGAAGGCCGACATCAAACCGCCCCCGTCGCCTGGGCGCGCCACAACCCCAGGCAGGCGCACGCTGCACCCGTCCAACGCTTCCCGCCGAACGGCATCGGCAAGCAAGATCTCGCAAACCAGTTTGTGCGCACCGTAGGTGAGGCCTGGCGCCACCGGGGTGGTATCGTCCACTCGCTCGGGCAACGCTTCCCCGTACACCGCAACAGAGCTGGCGTAAACGACACGTGGGCGCGTGGGCATAGCGCCCAGCGCATCCAACAAGGCCAAGGTGGCATCCAGGTTCACGGCACGCCCCAGGGCGGGTTGGGCCTCTGCCAGACCCCCGGGCACACTGGCCAAGTGAAACACGCTATCCAGCGGTTCTTGCAGGGCCTTCGCGCGCAGGTTTGGGTCGGTAATGCTGCCTTCGATGGGTCGCCAGCGTGGGTCTGCACAGGCGGGAAGCTGCAAGTCCCAAGCCACCAGCTCGGATAGCGGGTGGCCCCCAAGGCCATCACGGAGCAGTTGGCGCGCCAGTGTTTGCCCGATAAACCCCCCGGCACCGGTCAGCAACACCCTCATGGTCCAACCCGTTGCACCACGGATTGAGAGATCGCACCAAACGGGCCGTCTTGGCCATCCTCTGACCGGGCTTGCATGCGGATGTGGTCACCAAAAGACATGTAGGGCGTGCGTGGTGCACCCTCATCCAACAACTCAATGGCCCGCCGCTCCGCGATGCAGGAAGAACCCACCGCGCGGTAGTCGGGGTTGGACACGGTGCCCGAGCCGATCACCGTACCGGCCACCAAGTCCCTGCTGTACGCGGCATGGGCCACCAGCTCATCAAAACCAAAACCCATGGCGCCGGCGTGGGCCGCACCAAACCGGCGCCCGTTCCAATCGACCTCCAGCCGCATCTGCACGCGGTGGTCCCGCCAGCCACGGCCCAATTCGTCTGGGGTCACGGCAATTGGGGCCATGCTGCAGGCCGGTTTGGCCTGCACCCAACCAAAACCAGTCTTCATCTCGATGGGCGCGATACCGCGCAGAGACCAGTCGTTGATCAGCACCACCAACCGGATGTGGCGGCGGGCGTTTTCAACGGTGACGCCCATGGGCACGGCGTCGGTGATCACGCCAAACTCACCCTCAAAGTCAATGCCGTCCTCGGCCCTCGGCAGGGGCACATCGGCGTGGGGTGCCAGAAACCGGTTGGACAGGCCTTGGTACATCAAGGGCCGGGTCGGGTCGTTTTTTTTCTCAACCTTGAACACAATGTCCATCAGGTCGCCGTGCGATTGAAAGGCGGAACCATCCAACCATTGCCACGCGCGGGGCAACGGTGCCATCGCGGTGGCGGGGTCGAAGGGGCGCGCCTCGGGGCACGTGCCAGCGTCCAAACGGCTGGCCAGGGCCCGCAGGGCGGGTTCCGCAACTGGCCACAGCTCCAGCGCCGCTTGCAGGGTGTGTGCCACCGCAGCGGCACTGGCACACTGCGAGCCGTCGCTGGACAGCACCACCAATTCGCCGTCTGGGGACCCGTTAAAAAGGGTTGCGAGTTTCATAGAACATATGCCTGGTTACGGAATGGGGGTTGGAATACAAAGATCGCGTGCGGCCCTCAGGAACCATCTGAGACCAAGGTACCGCCATCGATCACCAGTGTCTGGCCGGTGATGAACGCCCCCCCTGGGCTGGCCAACAACAGCGCGGCGGCGGCGATCTCGTGTGGTTCACCTGGGCGCCGCAGGGGCGTGTGCTGCATGCGGCGGGCCATAAAGGCGGGATCGGCCAAAAGCGCCTTGCCAAGATCCGTCCGAATGAACCCTGGGGCGATGGCGTTGGCCCGTATGCCATGGGGCCCCAACTCCACAGCCAGGTTGCGGGCCAGTTGCGACAGCGCAGCCTTGGCCAGTGCGTAGGGGCCAATGCGCCCGTTGCCCCGCTGGCCAGCCAAGCTGGACATCAACACCAGGCTACCACCCCCGCGCGCCTTGATCGCCGGTACCACCAGGCCACAGAGCTCCACGATGCTATCGAGGTTGGTGGCCATCACACGCCGGTAATCGGCAGACAGGCCACCGGTCGATCCCACCATGGCATCCGTGATGCCCGCGTTGGCCACCAAGATATCGATGCCCCCTTCACGGTCGAGGGTGTCGGTCACGAGCTGGGCTTGTGCGAGGCTGTCTGTCACGTCACACGGCTGGGCTTGAACAGCCCACCCGTTTGAACGCATTTGGTGGGCCGCGTCTTCGCATGCGGCGGCGTTGTCAGATGCGATGGTCACACGCGCCCCGGCGCTGGCGAAGGTCTCGGCCACCGCTCGGCCCAAACCCCGGTCACCGCCCGTGACGATGGCAACCCGCCCCGTGAGGTCAAAAAGCGCCAAGTGGCTCGACATCGCCGTCATCGCTGGGCCAGGGTCTGTGCAATGGCGGGATCGTAGGTTCCATCTAACAAGACAAACAACATGCGGCAAGGCTTGCCACTGCGGTTGGCCCAGGCGTGGTTGGTCCCGCGCTGAACCACCACGCTACCCGGCCTGAGGGTCACCTCGCTGTCGTCCAACACCAAGGTCATCTCGCCCTCGATGACCACACCATAATCAACCGACTCGGTTCTGTGCATCAGCGGGTGCGGGGAATGCGCCTGCACGGTCGAGGCCGCTTGGTCACCAATTTGGACAAAAGCCTCTTGCATCCTCGAGGCGCCATGCTGCAGAAAGTCATCGGTGTCGGGAGGAATGTCCACAAAGCGGATACGCGTGCCGTTCGCCGGGGGTTTGAGCTGGAGTGGTCCGGCGGTGGGGTCGGTCCCGTTGTCCACCACCACTGGTGAACCCTGTGTGCACCAGACCTCGTGGAAAACGGTGCCCGGGATGGCCGCGATTTCAGCCACGTGTGGCAAGGGGCCATGAGACGCCACAATGGCCTTGCCTTGGGCGTCATGCCCGGTCACGGTGCGGGTGATGGGTGGAAAACCCTGTGTGGTGGTGGTGTTCATTCAGTTCTCGTCAAGGATGGCAACGGCCCGGGTCCAACCGGCAGAGGCGCCTCGGATCTTGTGGGGAAAACAACTGACGGTATACCCATGTGGGGGCAAGGCCTCCAGGTTGTGCAGTTTCTCCAGGTGGCAATAACCGATGTCTCGACCCGCCTTGTGCCCCTCCCAGATCAGGCTTTTGTTGCCGGTGGCAGCCACCTTTTGGGCCGTGTACGAGAAGGGGGCGTCCCAACTCCACGCGTCGGTTCCGGTCAGGCGCACCCCGCGCTCCAACAGGTACATGGTGGCCTCGTAACCCATGCCACAACCGGCCTGCACAAAATCGGCGTGCCCATAACGGGACCCTGCACGTGTATTGACCAACACGATGTCCAGTGGCTCCAGGGTCCAACCGATGCGCCGCAACTCCGCTTCCACATCGGCGGCCGTGGCCACATAACCATCGGGAAAGTGCCGAAAGTCCAGCTTCACACCGGGCTGCAAACACCAGTCCAACGGCACTTGGTCGATGGTGATGGAGGGCCGGGCACCCCCCAGCTTGGCATCCTGGGTCGAATGGAAATGCCACGGTGCATCCAAGTGCGTGCCGCTGTGCGTGGTCAAGGTGACCCATTCCGCAGCTGCGGCCTCGCCGTCGGGGTAGTCCTCCGGCTGGGTTCCCGGGATCATCTGCATGAACTCGGCCAGCGTGTCACCATGCTGTTGGTACGTGATCTTGGGCGCCAGCGGGGGCGGGTCGGAGAGAACATCGTTTTCCAGGTAGATGGACAGATCCACCAAGCGGCGGTTGGCGCGGGGGCGCCGGGCGGTGGGTGCAGCAGACGACATGGAAGCTCCTGGCAGGTTTTCAGATGGGTTGGGCCAACGCCATCATGGACTCGCGCATGATCCGCCCATGTTCGTCCTTGCTGCCGTTGGTCATTTCGATCTCCCCCAAGCGCATGGAGTTTTCCACCACCATGCGGCAGCGCTCCCACCGCCGGGCCTGGAAGGCCTGCAACGCGTCCTGCAACGCCCCGCCCCGGCCCACACACTCGGCCAACACCAAACCATCTTCGATGCCTATGCAGGCACCCGAAGCCAGGTGCGGCGTGGTGGCGTGTACAGCGTCGCCGATCAAGACCACCCGGTTTTTGAACCAGGGCTGGGGCACCAGCAAGGCCTCCAATGGCCGAAAAACGATGCTGGCGTTGTCGGTGATGTGCTCGCGGGCCTGCACCAACAACGGGGCGGTGAAACCATCGAGCAAACCCCGCATGAGGCTTGGAAAGTCTTTGGGGTCCACATGCCCATTCACTGGCCGGTGTTCGGTGATGAACATGTACATCTCGGTCTTGGAGACGGGGTTGACACCGGGTTTGGTATGGGGCCCCATCCACATCATGGCGCAATCCACCTCTGCCGGCCGTGGCAACACCGCGCGCCAAACCGCCTGGCCGGAGTACTTGGGCTTGGGCGCGTCGGGAAACACCTGTTGCCGGGTCTGGGAGTACAGGCCATCGGCACCGACCACCAGGTCGTAACGGCCAGTGGTGCCATCGGTGAAGCGGACCGTCACCCCCTCGGCATCCTGTTCGATGGCGTCAAAACCCACCCCCAACCGCACCCGGGCACCACTGGCACGGGTGGCCTCGGCCATGATGCGCGCCAACACCGGCCGCATGATAGCGCCGCCACCGGGCACATCGGCCCCCGCCAACCGGGGGGTGGGCAGCTCCCCAATCGGTTGGCCGTGGCCCAGAAAAAGTTTGACGCCATCGGCCCCATTGCCTTCTTTCAAAAAGGCATCCAAGATGCCCAGCTGGCGGAAGGTGCGAAGGGTCGCACCACCCAGGCTGATGCCCGCGCCATAAGAACGCCAACCCGGGTCGATCTCGATCAGGTCGACATCGACGCCCTGCTTGCGCAGTTCGATGGCGGCGGCCATGCCAGAAAAGCCGCCGCCGATGATGAGGGTGTTGCGAACAGTGGTCATAGGTGTCTCCTGAAAGGTGTTGGTTGCCGGTTTAACCGGTCATTCGTGGTTGGGGGGCAGACCGTCCAGATCGGCCTCCAGTTGTCCATCGGGCTTGCGCCGCAATGCGATGGGCTGCAAGCGCTCCCCCAAACAGGGGCCCAGTGTGCAGACGCCCGTGACGGGATCAAAACGCGCGCCGTGGGCGTGGCACATCAACGCCGCCCCATCGCCGCTGATGTAAGCGTCCTTGCGCCACGCCATGGGACCGGTTTGCCAATGGGGGCACCAATCGCGCCAGCCCCGCAATTGGCCACCCAGGTTGGCCACAAACAGGGTATTCCGACCCTCAGCCCGTGGGTCAAAACCACGTGCCTGGCCAGGCGGGATATCGTCGGCCTGACCAAGAGAGCGCCATGCCATGGTTACAAAGCGGTGCAGCAGCGGACGGGGTGTTGTTCAGTGCTTGGCGGCTTGTCCCGGTGGGGGTGGACCACCGGGCGCCCACTTGTCGCGCTGGGTGAACAAAAACAGCTGCGACGCTTCGGCGCTCATGGGCACGGCACGTGGGGTCCAGTGTTCGTCGTGGCGGTCCATGTCGGCGTCGTATTCGAC
>JBEBBB010000320.1:0-2974 GCA_041158605.1 Pseudomonadota bacterium | reverse complement strand
CGGCGCATCCGCACCCTGTTCGGGCTGGTGGAAGACCTGAACACCCTGCCCTTGCGCGCCCGCTTGGCCAAACAATTGCTGCACTTGGTGCGCAGCTACGGCGTGCCCTGCTTGGCAGACGGCAACGAAACCCGCATTGGCCTGCAACTGGCACAGGAAGAACTGGCCCAACTGCTGGGTGCGTCGCGGCAGCGCGTGAACCAAGAGCTGAAATCCATGGAGCGCGAAGGCGCCATCCGCATCGAGCCGGGCGGCCTGGTGGTGCGCCAGCGCGAGGCCTTGATGCGCATCTCCGAAACCGAAGCCTGACCCAGCGCTTGCGCATGGGCGGCACACCCCTGGTCTGCCCATGACACACACCACCCCCACCGACAACACGCGGGCCGTGCCCGCCACCCACGCCTTTGACGAAGGCGCGCTGCACGCTTGGCTGCGAGCCCATGTGCCTGGGTTTGAGGGGCCGTTGCAGGTCAGCCTGTTCAGCGGCGGCCAGTCCAACCCCACCTACAAACTGGTCACCCCCAACCGCACCTATGTGATGCGGGCCAAGCCCGGGCCCGTGGCCAAGCTGCTGCCCTCGGCCCACGCCATCGAGCGCGAGTACCGGGTGATGCACGCCCTGCAAGGCACCGGCGTGCCCGTGGCCCACATGCTGGCCCTGTGCGAAGACGAAGCCGTGATTGGCCGTGCGTTTTATGTGATGGAATTTGTGCCCGGCCGTGTGCTGTGGGAGCAGTCGCTGCCCGGCATGAACCCCACCGAACGCCGAGCCATTTACCTGGAAATGAACCGGGTGATGGCCGAGCTGCACACCGTCAGGCCCCCTGACGTGGGCCTGGGTGACTACGGCAAACCCGGCAATTACTTCGAGCGGCAAATTGGCCGCTGGAGCAAGCAATACGTGGCCTCCATCACCGACCCCATTCCCGAAATGGACGCGCTGATGGCCTGGCTGCCCGCCCACATGCCCGCCAGCGCCCGCGACGAATCGCTGGTGTCCATCGTCCACGGCGACTACCGGCTGGACAACCTCATGTTCCACCCCACCGAGCCGCGTGTGCTGGCCGTGCTGGACTGGGAACTGTCCACCCTCGGCCACCCACTGGCCGACTTTGCGTACCACTGCATGTCGTGGCACATCGCACCTGGCGCGTTCCGGGGCATTGCTGGGCTTGACTTGGCCGCGCTGGGCATACCGGCGGAAGACGAGTACATCGCGCTGTACTGCCAGCGCACCGGCTTCACCACGCCGGAGGCTCTGAAGGCCGACTGGGCCTTCTACCTGGCCTACAACATGTTCCGCCTGGCGGCCATCTTGCAGGGCATTGCCAAGCGCGTGCAAATGGGCACGGCGTCCAGCGCCCAGGCGCAGGCCTCGGCGGCGGGCGCGGTGCCCCTGGCCCGGCTGGCGTGGAAGCTGGCCCAGTCGGTATAGCACCCATTTTTTAAGCTTTTTTGGCCTCCAGAGCTTATCAGGCGAGCGTTTCCAGCTATTTATTTCAACAACACATCCCACCAAAGGCACTGCCATGAACTTCGACTACACGCCCAAAGTAAAAGACATGCAGGCCCGCCTGCTGGCCTTCATGGACGAGCACATCTACCCCAATGAAAGCCGGTTTTTCGCTGAAATTGCCGCCAACCGCGCCAAAGGCAACGCCTGGGTGCCCACCACCCTGATCGAAGAACTCAAGCCCAAAGCCAAGGCCGCCGGGCTGTGGAACCTGTTTTTGCCCAACTCCCCCCGCGCGCCCCAGGGCCTGACCAACCTGGAATACGCCCCTCTGTGCGAAATCATGGGCCGAGTGACCTTTGCCGCCGAGGTGTTCAACTGCTCGGCCCCCGACACCGGCAACATGGAGACGCTGGAGCGCTACGCCTCCGAAGCCATCAAAGACCGCTGGATGGAGCCGCTGCTGCGCGGTGAAATCCGCTCGGCCTTCCTGATGACCGAACCCGAAGTGGCCTCGTCAGACGCCACCAACGTGCAGTGCCGCATCGAGCGCGACGGCGACGACTACGTCATCAACGGCCGCAAATGGTGGTCGTCTGGCGCGGGCGACCCACGCTGCGCGGTGTACATTGTGATGGGCAAGACCGACCCCGAGGCGGGCCGCCACCAGCAGCAGTCCATGATCGTGGTGCCGGCCAACACCCCCGGTGTGCAAGTGCTGCGCCCCCTGTCGGTGTTTGGCTACGACGACGCACCCCACGGCCACATGGAGGTGCTGCTGACCAATGTGCGCGTGCCCGTGGGCAACCTGCTGCTGGGCGAGGGCCGGGGGTTTGAAATTGCCCAGGGCCGTTTGGGCCCCGGGCGCATTCACCACTGCATGCGCTCCATCGGCGCGGCCGAACGCGCCCTGGAACTGATGTGCAAACGCCTGAACACCCGCGTGGCGTTTGGCAAGCCCATTTCCACCCAGTCGGTGTGGCACGAACGCATTGCCGAGTCGCGCATCATGATTGACCAGGCCCGCCTGCTGACCCTCAAAGCCGCTTACATGATGGACACCGTGGGCAACAAGGTGGCCCGCAGTGAAATCGCCATGATCAAAGTGGTGGCCCCCAACATGGCGGGCAAAGTGATCGATTGGGCCATCCAGGCCCACGGCGGCGGCGGCGTGAGCGACGACTTCCCGCTGGCCTACAGCTACGCCAACCAGCGCACTCTGCGCCTGGCCGACGGCCCCGACGAAGTGCACCGCGTGGCCGTGGCCAAGCTGGAGCTGGCCAAACACATGCTGGTGACCAAAGAGGTGGAGATGCCCGTCACCCGGGGTTGCTGAGCATCTCCAACGCCATCACGCCCGTGGCGGTGTTGGAAATGGGGATGTGGTAGTTGGCGTGTACTTGACGCACGGAGGCGGCACCTGCGCCCGTCAGGGCACCGCGCATGGCCAGCCACATCAGCAGCTCCACGCCCTGGGTACCGGTTTTTTCCACCAGTTCGTGGATGCTGAACTGCGTGGCC
>JBEBBB010000319.1:0-3091 GCA_041158605.1 Pseudomonadota bacterium | reverse complement strand
CTATTTGCAAGACCCGGTCACCATCGAGGTGGCGCGTTCCAACGCCACCGCCGCCACGGTGGAGCAGCGCTTTTACCGGGTGGATGAAGACGACAAACGCCAGGCGCTCAAGCACCTGCTGCGCGAAAAAGGCGTCAAACAGGCGTTTGTGTTTGTGAACAGCAAACTGGGCTGTGCCCGCCTGGCCCGTGCCCTGGAGCGCGATGGTTTGAACACCACTGCCCTGCACGGCGACAAAAGCCAGGACGAGCGCCTGAAAGCCCTGGACGCGTTCAAGAGCGGTGCGGTCGACCTGCTGATTTGCACCGACGTGGCCGCCCGTGGCCTCGACATCAAAGATGTGCCGGCGGTGTTCAATATCGACATCCCATTCAATGCCGAAGACTACGTGCACCGCATCGGGCGCACCGGGCGGGCTGGGGCATCTGGCCTGGCCATTTCATTTGTGGGTGGGCGAGACGCCAAGCTGGTGGCCGATATCGAGAAGTTGATCGGCCGCAAAATGGAAATCGAGCCCATCGAGCTGGAGCCCGAGCGCCGTCCCGCTGGCCGGTACAACGATGGTCAGCGCCTGTGGCACGGTGACAGCCCCGGCGGTGAACGCCCCCCCAGGGCAGCGCGGCCACCGGTGCGCGCACCCCGCCCACCACAAGACCCGTTTTTTGAACAGCCTTACCAGTCCACTTTGCCGGACGACGTCAAACCCAGTTGGGAATCCACCCCCAAGGTGGCCACTGCGCGCGGCGTGTCGCCCTACATCAAGACCCGGAAAAAGGTGGCCGCCTTGTTCAAGCGCGCTGAGCCTGAACAGGCCAATTGAACACCGCTAACCAGGTGCCTGGGCTTGCGGGCATGGCACCTGTATGACCTCCACCTGTTGGGGGTCTTGGGCGTTCAGGCGTGCCGCGCTGAGACAGCCCCCCCACACACAACCGGTGTCCAGTGCCAACAAACCTGGGCGTTGCAGCAACCCCAAGGTGGACCAGTGTCCAAACGCGATGGGGGTGTTTTGGGTGAGGCGCTGGGGCGCGTCAAACCACGGTAGCAAACCCGGTGGCGCCTCTGCGGCGTTGTCTTTGGTGTCAAAGTCCATCACGCCTGCCGGTGTGCAGAACCGCAGCCGCGTGAGGGCGTTGACCACCACGCGCCATCGGTCAGGGCCCTCAAGGCCTGCGTGCCACCGGTCGGACCCGTTGCCAAACATTTGGTGCAGCCAGGCCTGCTTGTCTGGGCCGCGCAACACGGCCGACACCTCGCCCGCCAGTGCCACCACCTGGTCCGCCGTCCATTGGGGTAACACACCGGCGTGGACCATCAGCCACCCGTGGGCCTGTATGGCCAGGGGGCGCTCCTGCAACCAGGTCAACAGCGGTTCCCGGTCGGGGGCGTTCAAGACGCCGTCCAGCGTGTCTTTGCGGTGGGGTTTGCGGGCCCCCGCCGCCACCGCCAACAGGCTGAGGTCGTGGTTGCCCAGCAGGCAGTGGGCCGAGGTGCCCATCGCCATGAGGCGGCGCAACACCGACAGTGAATCCGGTCCGCGGTTGACCAGATCACCCAGCAGGTACAAGGTGTCGCGGCTGGGCGAGAAGCCTATGGTTTGCAACAGACGGTCAAAGGGGCTTGCACAACCCTGCAGGTCGCCAATGAGGTAAAGTGCCATGGATCGATTATGGATGTCCTGCTGATTGTTTTTTTGACGCTCCTGAACGGGGCGTTTGCCATGTCCGAACTGGCTTTGGCCGCGAGCCGCAAGGCGCGGCTCAACGCCATGGCCGAGAGCGGCGACAAGGGGGCCCAGGCGGCGTTGCGCTTGCTGGAGAACCCCACGCAGTTTTTGTCGTCTGTGCAGGTGGGTATCACCTCGATTGGCATGCTCAACGGCATTGTGGGGGAGGCGGCCTTCAGTGGTGGCCTGGCCGCAAACCTGATGACCTGGGGGCTCTCTGAAGACACCGCCCAGGTGGTCGCCACCGCTGTGGTGGTGGTGGTGATCACGTTTGTGACCATTGTGTTTGGTGAGTTGGTACCCAAGCGCATAGGCCAGATGTACCCGGAAACGGTGGCCCGCTGGGTATCGCGCCCCATGACCGGTGTGGCCAAAGGCGCCAAGCCTTTTGTGATGCTGTTGTCGGCCACCACCCAAGCGGTGTTGCGCTTGCTGCGGCTGGACAACAACAAGGTGCAACACGTCACCGAAGAAGAAATCAACGCCAGCCTGGAAGAGGGTGTGGGCGCAGGCATCATCGAGGAACACGAGCACCAAATGGTGCGCAACGTGTTTCTGTTGGACAACCGCCAACTGGCCAGCATCATGGTGCCGCGTGCAGACATCCTGTGGCTCGACACGGCGTTGGGCTGGGCCGAGGCACTTGACTCGGCCCGCCAGGGTGGCCATTCCTGGTACCCGGTGTGCCGAGGGGGGCTGGATGACGTGGTGGGCGTGGTGCACTTGCCAGCCCTGATGGGTCACACAGACGCGGTGGGTACACCGTGGTACGAACAGGTGGTGTCACCGGTGTTTGTGCCCGAGACCCTGAGTGGCATGGAGTTGCTGGAACAGTTCAGGGCCAGGGCCACCCGCATGGTGTTTGTGGTGGACGAGTACGGTGTGGTGCAGGGCCTGCTGACCCCTCTGGACATGCTGGAGGCCATCACCGGTGAGTTGTCGCCCGAAACCCCCTTGGAGGCCTGGGCGGTTCAACAACCCGATGGGGGCTGGCTGTTGGATGGTGCGATGCCCGCCCACGAGCTCAAGGCCCGGTTTGACATCGACGCTTTGCCCGATGAAGACAAAGACCGTTACAACACCGTGGCCGGTTTGATGCAGCTGGTGGCGGGTGACTTGTTGGCGGTGGGTGAGCGTATAGAAGTGGCTGGGTGGCGTTTTGAAGTGCTCAAGCTGGAGGGACGCCGCATCGATCAGGTTCGCATGGAGCGAGCCCCCAGCTGAGCAGCCGTATCACTGGTGGTTGGGGCCGTCGTCAGTGCCACGGCCTCGGCGGGTGTCGCCGGCGGCGTCATCGGTCCCGCGGCCCCGGCGGCTATCGGCAGCACCATCATCAGCACCACGACCACGGCGGCTGTCACCTGC
>JBEBBB010000318.1:0-2825 GCA_041158605.1 Pseudomonadota bacterium | reverse complement strand
GTTGCCGGGCATGCTCTGAAACAGCACCTGCCGGGCTTTGTAGGACTTGCCATCGGGCCCCGCCACCGCGTCGGCGTTGGCCAAGTTGCTGGCCACCACGTTCAGGCGTTGGGCCTGCGCGCTGACCGCACTGCCCGAAACCCCGAGGATGTTGAACATGGACATGGTGTGTCTCCTGCGTGCTCAATCGGCTCACTGGCCGGTGATGGCACTGAGCATGGTTTTCACATGCCCGTTGATGAAGCGCAACGTCGATTCGTAGCGAATCGCGTTGTCGGTGAAGTTGGCGCGCTGCTGGTCCAGGTCCACGCTGTTGCCATCCAGGCTGGGCTGGGTCTGAACCGTGTAGGCCAATGGACTGCCTATTTGCCCCTCGGTGCTGGTCACCGCCAGGTGGCGTGCATCGGGGTGTCCCAGGCTCAGGCCTCTCTGGCCGGACATCGCGTTTTGCAGCGCCGCGCCAAAATCGATGTCCCGGGCCACGTAGCCAGGGGTGTCCACGTTGGCGATATTGCTGGCCAACACCTGTTGGCGCGCCGAACGCAACTGCAGCGAGCTGGAAAGGGTGTCCAGTCGGCTGTTGAGTTGTTCAAGCATGGTGCTCTCCTTGGGGCAGGTGTTGACCGTAATTATGAAAATCTTGAGCACTTTCGATCCCCTGAAAAGCACCCCAATTCCCCGCTTTATCCCGCCCCTTGGCCCACGCCGACGCACTACATTGGCCGGGTCCGAAAGTCCAACTGGGAGCCGCCATGTCACACCGTTCAATACCCCGCACCCGCCGCTGGCTGGCCTGCGCCGTGTTGGGTCTTTGCGTGGTCGGCGGTGCACACGCTCAGAGCCCAAACGACCTGAACCACTTCGCCAGCCAATGGATCAGCGAAGCCCTGGACACCACCCAAACGCAAAACGGCAACACCCCACTGCGCCCAGAAGTTCAAATTGGGCGGCTGGACCCCCGCTTGCAACTGGCGCCCTGCGCCCGCATCGAACCGTATTTGCCCCGTGGCACGCAACTGTGGGGACGCACCCGGGTGGGCCTGAAGTGCTTGGAAGGCCCCGTGGCCTGGAACGTGTTTTTGCCGGTCACCGTGAAAGCCTGGGGACCGGCCTGGGTGCTGAAAAAAGCCGTGGCCGCCAACGCGGTGCTGTCCACCGACGACGCCGAACTCGTGGCCGAAGTGGATTGGGCGGACAGCCGCTCCCCCATCGTTGCCCTTCCCGAACATTGGGTGGGCATGCAAGCCGCCTTCACCTTGCTGCCCGGTCAGGCCCTGCGCCAAAACGCGGTGCGCGCCCCCCAGGTGTTTTCGGTGGGCAGCCAAGTGCGGGTGGCCGCCGTAGGCGTGGGGTTTGAGATGTCCTCCACCGGCCAAGCACTCACGGTGGGCCAGGTGGGCCAGCCCGCCCGTGTGAAACTGCCCAACGGCAAAGTGGTCTCTGGCCCGGTCAACAAAGCAGGCGTGGTCGAACTGACGCTCTGACCGGTGAAACGCCCGCCAGGCTGCGGATGGCCTGTGGCCTGACAGCCACAGCCACCCGTTCCGCGCTCCCTTGAAAAAGACAAAAAAAGGTTAAAGTCCGGCCAAACACCGCCGATAGTCTTTCCACAAGGCCCTTTTATGGGCTTGGAGAGCGCCATGAAACTTGATCTGATGTCCGAAATCCAAACCGGTGCCCCCCCTGCCGGTGCGGTCAAACCCGCTGAACGCCCCGCCACCTCGGCAACGGGCAACGGCCGGTCTGTGGGCAAATCTCAAGGTTCCACCGCGCCAGCGGCCAGTGGCGTCACGGTCACGCTGTCGCCTCAGAGCCAAAATCTGTCGGTGCAAGGCCCCAGCTCAGACACCTTCGACAGCGGCAAGGTGGAGGCCATCAAAAATGCCATTGCCAATGGCAGCTTCCAAATCAATGCCGAAGCCATCGCCGACAAGCTGTTGTCCAACGCCAGCGAAATGCTCAGCGCATCCCGCCGCTGAACCTTGCATGGGCCGGTTCGCTCACCCCGCACCCACCCACTGGTTCCAGGTATCGCCTGAAGGCGTGGTCGCATGACCACGCCTTCGCCGTTTCTGGCCGACCTGTCTGCTTTGCTGGATGGCATTGAAGCAGCCCTGATCGCCCAAACCCCCGACGCTGTTCAATCGATGTGCATGCAGTTGCAACAAGCGCTGCAACACCGGGCGCGCACGCCCACCAAAGACGACTGGTCGTCCCCCGAGGACCAGGCGCTGGTTGTGTCGATCGACAAACGGCTGGCTTTGCTGAGAAAAACATTGCTGCAACAAGGCGCGGCAGCCGAACGTGCACTGGCCACGCTGATGCCCGAGCGCGCGGTGGGTGCCTACGGTGACAAATCAGGCTTTGGTCAGGCCGCACGCGGGCCCAACCTCAAGTCCTACCAAGCCTGAGACACGGTCACACCAAAGGAGAAAAGTCGGTTTCGTAGGTGCGTCGGCCCAAACGAACCGACTGCGGCGACGTGCCCTCGCTCAAGGCACGTTCAAAAGCGGCCAATTCATCGGCACTCACGGCATCGGTGCCGTCTTGGGGGCGTGCTTCCACCAGGGTATCGGGAAAACCATCTTCACCAGGGTGGTCCGTTTTGCGGCGCAACAGCACAGGCTTGGGCGCCACCGCCGCAGGAGTGGCAGGACCTGCGGCATCGTCGGGGGTATTTGGCGTCGTTGGGACGGTTGCCGCGGCCACTGACGGGGCCACCTGCTCCTGCACCACCCGCCAATACACACCCGCGACCTTGATTTTGTAGCGGCGCAACGCCGTGCGCGTGATGCGCGCTTCCATCGCGTGAAGCTCCCCGGGTG
>JBEBBB010000317.1:0-2840 GCA_041158605.1 Pseudomonadota bacterium | reverse complement strand
AATGGCGCCCTTGGGTGCGGGCCAGGCGCTGGGATTCGTGGGCCAGGTTGAGCAGTTGTTCAGCGTCTGAGCCATGCTCGGGAAAGTGGGAGACCCCAGCGCACCAGCTCAAAAAGGTCTCTTGATCGTCTACCCGGAAGGGGTATTCCAAGCTCTCAAGCAACAACTCAAACCTATTGGTGGCATCGGTCACGTTGTCGGCCAACCACATGACCGCAAACTCGTCCCCCCCCACCCGGGCCACCTCAGCCCCACCTGTGGCCAAAGAACGCAAGCGGTTGGCCACCATGGCGAGCAAACGGTCGGCACCGGCCTCGCCCAACTGGTCGTTGTGCCGGTTGAACCGGGTCAGGTCCAACCACCCCACCATCAAAACCTGGTCACGCCCCGATCGGAGTTTGTCCAGGGCGGTGCGCACCTGGCGGATGAACAGGCGGCGGTTGCCCAAACCTGTCAGCTCATCATGAAAGGCCAGGTAATCCACCAGCGCTTCGGCTTTGCGACTGTCGGTGATGTCTTGAAAGGCGCCGTACATGCGCTGGCCATCTTCGGCCTGTGCCCCCCGTTCACCGGTCATGCGCACCAGCCGCTCGTTGCCGGCGGACAACAACCGCAACTCCACCTGCAGCCTGGCCCCGGGCTCGCGGGCCATGTCAAACGCCGACCGCACGCGGCCCCGGTCATCGGCGTGCACCCGGTGTAAAAGTTCGGGCACGCTGGTCACATCGGCTGGGTTAAGACCGGTCAGGACCTGCAGTTCCTGTGTCCAGGTCAGGCGATCACCTGCCAAGCCCCACTCCCAAAAACCCAAACCCGCCATCTGGCGGACCGAGGCTTCTCGCAAGCGGTTTTGACGCACCTCGCGGTTGAGCGCGCCCGTTCGCAAGGCGTACTTGACCCGCTGTATCAACAACGGCCAGTTGATGGGTTTGGTGATGAAATCGGTGGCGCCCGCGTTAAAAGAAGACTCGATGGACTCGATGTCATCGGCGCCGGTGAGCATGACGATGGGCAGGCTTTCATCGCCGTCGATGCGGCGGATGCGGGCACACGCCTCGTAGCCATCGAGCTCGGGCATCATCACATCCATGAGGATCAGGTCAGGCCTGTCGGCTTGAAACTGGTGAATGGCTTCCAGCCCGTTGCCCGCCTCGGTGATGGTGTAACCCTGTTTGCCCAGGACACCCCGCAGCAACATGCGGGTGGGCACATCGTCATCAACCAGCAACAGCTTGGTTTTGGGAGGGGCGTTTGATGGCATATGTGACGTAAAACCCGCAAACCGGTTATCGTTTTTGACATTGTGCCTGAAAGATCTGATGGGGGCACTGTGCGACCTGTTAAAAACGCACTAAGATCAGGCTCCCACGCACCGCCAAGCCCGACCGTGACCGCCTACCTCGATACCCAAGCCCTTCAAGAACTCCAAGAAATGCTTGGGGACGACCTTCACGAGATCACCAGCCTCTATGCTGGCACCCTTGCTGGCGAGGTCGAAACCCTCAAAACCACATATGCCGCCAGCAATTGGGCTGTGCTGAACCGGCAGGCACACTCGCTCAAGGGCAGCTCCGCCAACATGGGCGCACTGGAGATGGCCAGGTTGGCCGCGCTGGTTGAAAAAGCCGCGCTGCAAGCAGACGCGGCGGTCATCGTTCCGGCGCTGGATGCCATGGCGGGCGCAGCAGAAGCCACCCTCAACGCCATGCGCTCGGGTGGTTACCTCAAAACCTGAGTACCCCCACCCAGAGCGGTGGAGCCTTAACTGAACAAGCGCCGGGCCAAATAAGAGCCCGCAGCCAGATCGTGCGCTTCCAGCGCATCGTACAACCCCTCCAGGTCGGCACCGATCGCATCCATGGCATCGTTGTGGAGGTCTTGCCCCGACCCATCGGTCACCCGACCATCCATGGCCGCAGCCAAGGCCAGGGCACATGTGCGCAAGCGCACAAAAGGCTGCTCGGAACGGGGCACGTGGGCCACATCCAGGGTCAGGTCGAATGTGCGCAGCGCGGTTTGATCGGGGTCATCGGCCAAAGCGGCCTGGGTTTCAAACCGCAACACCAAAACCGGGGCCTGGCCGGTTTCGGCTCCAGGCAACACCATGCGCCCAGGCAGAGCGCCCGCTACAAACCCCTGGTTGGCAGCGTGCTGGGCCAAATAGCCCGGGCTCCAGGACGCCCGCATGGCGCGCACGTTGAACGTCAGTTGGGCGTCGTGTGCGCCCGCAAATTGATCGAGTTCACGGGCACGGGCCACCTCGTCCATCATGTCCGGGAGATCCAGCCCAGCGCCCAAAACATCCGCAAACGTTTGTGCGGTCCGGACAAACTCTGAAAACTCGATCTCGTTCAGCGGCCCCGCTCGGTTGGCCAACTGCACGCCCGCTTGCAACATCTCATACCGCTGCCCGACGCGAGGCACTTCCCATTCTTGGGTGGTGGTGTTCAGCCCCTCGGCCGCAAACGGTTTGGTGCCCACACGCCGCGAGCGGGGCAAGGCCGCCAAAACAGCCTCCCCGGAAACCCATTGTTCCAGTGACAAGGTAACCATGCAGTCGATCAGTGGGTCCATCAACCAACGCCTGTCGGACAGGGCGGCCCCTGTGGGTGCAGCGCCCACAGGGGCATCCAAAGCCTCGTCCAACACGGGCTCCAACCGGTCTTCAGGATCCAAACCACCGGCTTGTGGTTCCGACTCGGTCGGCTCGCTGTCGTGATCGGCCGTTTGCGACAAAGACGAGCGGCGTGGGGTGGTGCGCCGGGCCAACCAGGCGTTGTATGCCCAAACCGCACCGATAACGGCGACCCCCATGGCCAACAAGCCCAGTTGCAAGGTGC
>JBEBBB010000316.1:0-5335 GCA_041158605.1 Pseudomonadota bacterium | reverse complement strand
ACCGACCCGCTGCAACTGTTGTTGCAAACCGACAAGCGCACCTACCTGGCCCAAACCGGTTTGATCGGTGGCAGCTTCCCCACCCACAAAACCCCCATGCGCTTGGTCAAACAAGAGCCCTTGAGCGTGCGGTTTGAATCCGAACCCGTGGGTGGTGTGGTGTTGGCCAAAACCTACACCCTCAAAGCCGATGCTTATGACATTGCTGTGCAGCACGAGGTGATCAACAAAGGCAACACACCCATCAAACCCCAGGTGTACCTGCAACTGGTGCGCGACGGCGACAAAAGCGAAAGCGAAACACCGTTTTACTCCACCTTCACCGGCCCGGCTTTTTACTCTGACGTGGCCAAATTTGAAAAAGTGGAGTTTGACGACATCGCCAAAAACAAGGCCACTTTCGTCAAGACGGCTGCCGACGGTTATGTGGCCATGGTGCAGCACTACTTCATCAGCGCCTGGCTGCTCGACGCCGGGGTGGAGCGCGAAAACTTTGCCCGCCAACTGGCACCCCACCTCTACTCGGCTGGCCTGATCACCAACCTGCCCGAGATCGCACCGGGTGCCAGCCACAACCTGCAAGCCCGCCTGTACGTGGGTCCGCAAGAAGAAAAAACCCTGGAAGCCCTGGCCCCTGGCCTGGAGCTGGTCAAAGACTACGGTTGGCTGACCATGCTGGCCAAACCCCTGTACTGGTTGCTGGAAAAAATCCACGGCCTGGTCAGCAACTGGGGCTGGTCGATTGTGCTGCTGGTGGTGTTGCTCAAGGCCGCGTTCTACTGGTTGAACGCCAGCGCCTACCGCAGCATGGCCAAAATGAAGGCCATCAACCCCCGCATCATGGAAATGCGCGAGCGCCTGAAAAACAACCCGCAGCAGATGCAGCAGGAGATGATGAAGATCTACAAGGAAGAAAAGGTCAACCCCCTGGGTGGCTGCTTCCCGATCATGATTCAGATCCCCGTGTTTATCGCGCTGTATTGGGTGCTGTTGGCCACCGTTGAAATGCGCAACGCCCCTTGGGCGCTGTGGATCGCCGACCTGTCCACCCCCGACCCTTACTTTGTGCTGCCGTTGGTTATGGCCATCACCACCGTGATCCAAACCGCCCTGAACCCGCTGCCACCCGACCCCATGCAGGCCAAGCTGATGTGGCTGATGCCTATCATGTTCTCGGTGATGTTCTTTTTCTTCCCGGCCGGTTTGGTGTTGTACTGGATCACCAACAACGTGCTGACCATCGTGCAGCAGGCCTACATCAACCACAGCATGGGCGTGCCGTTGAAGTTCAACGTGCCCAAATTCTTCTGAGGTGCTGAGCGACCGCCTGGCCCCCATTGTGGCCATCGCCACCGCCCCCGGGCGGGGTGCGGTGGGCATGGTGCGGGTGTCGGGCCGGGGCCTAGGCCCCTTGGTGGAACGGCTTTGCGGGCGGGCACTGGAGCCCCGTCTAGCCACCTACCTGCCTTTTTTGGACGCCCAAGGCCAAGCCATCGACCATGGTTTGGCTTTGTTTTTTCCAGGCCCGCACTCCTACACCGGTGAAGACGTGTTGGAGCTGCAGGCCCACGGTGGCCCGGTGGTGCTGCAGTTGCTGATGGGTCGTTGCTTGGAGGCGGCCCAAACGTTGTTGCCTTCTGGGCAAACCACCCTGCCCGCGCTGCGACCGGCCCAACCCGGCGAGTTCACCCAGCGGGCCTTCCTGAACAACAAACTCGACCTGGCCCAGGCCGAGGCCGTGGCCGACCTGATAGACGCCAGCACCGAAGCCGCCGCCCGCAGCGCCACCCGTTCCCTGTCGGGCGGGTTCTCGCTGGAGGTGCACGCGCTGCGCGACGCCTTGGTGCACCTGCGCATGCTGGTCGAAGCCACGCTGGACTTCCCCGAAGAAGAGATCGACTTTCTCCAAAAGGCCGATGCACAAGGGCAGCTGGACCGGCTGCAAACCACCCTGGCCCAGGTGCAACAGCGCACCCGACAGGGGGCGTTGTTGCGCGAGGGCATACGGGTGGTGATCGCTGGCCAGCCCAACGCGGGCAAAAGCTCGCTGCTCAACGCGCTGGCCGGGGCCGAGTTAGCCATTGTCACCCCCATCGCTGGCACCACCCGCGACGTGGTGCAACAGGCCATACAAATCGACGGCGTGCCCGTGCACGTGATCGACACCGCCGGTTTGCGCGAGGGCGACGGGATCGACGAGGTGGAGCGCCTGGGCATCGAACGCGCCTGGCAACAGATCGCCAAGGCCGATGCGGTGCTGTTCCTCCACGACTTGGGGCGCGCTGGCGACCCGGCCTACGACGCGGCCGAAGCCGATATCGCCCACACATTGGCTGGGCACCTGCCCCCCGCCGTGCCACTGGTGGACGTGTGGAACAAGGGTGATTTGGCCCCAGAAAGGGCGGCCGCGTTGCCCGAACAAGCCCTGGTGCTGTCGGCCAAAACCGGGGCGGGGCTGGAGGCGCTGCGCCAACGGTTGCTGGCTTTGGCCGGTTGGCAGGGCGCCACCGAAGGGCTTTACACCGCCCGCGAGCGTCACGTGCAGGCGCTGCGCGAGGTGGGCGAGCACCTGGAACTGGCCCAAGCCCACCTGGCCGCCCAGGCCCAATCGCTGGACCTGCTGGCCGAAGAGCTGCGCTTGGCCCAAGAGGCCCTGAACCGCATCACCGGCGAGTTCACCGCCGACGACTTGCTGGGGACGATTTTCTCGTCCTTCTGCATCGGCAAATAACCTCCCTTTTTAGTAGGCTTTTGCACACAGGCCGCCTGCAAAGGCCTACGATTGATTCCGTAATGAATCAACGTTTCTTATATGAAACAAGCAACATGAGCACTGCCAAGGTTCCTGCGATTGAGTTCATCGGTGTCGAAAAGCGGTTCGCCGCCCGGGGCAAGTCGGCCGAGGTGCTGGCCGCCCGCGACGTGAACATCACCATCCAAACCGGCGAGGTGGTGTCCATCATTGGCCCATCGGGCTGTGGCAAAAGCACCTTGTTGAACATGGGTGCGGGCCTGTCCAAACCCTCGGCTGGGGTGGTGAAGGTAGGGGGCGAGGTGGTGTCTGGCCCCAACAAACACGTGGCCTTCATGCTGCAAAAAGACCTGCTCATGCCCTGGCGCACCATTGCGCAAAACGTGGAGTTTGGGCTGGAGCTGCGCCAGGTCAAGGCCAGCGAGCGGCACGCCATCTCCGAACGTTTGCTGACCCAGTGCCACCTGAAAGGGTTTGGCAGCCACTACCCCAACCAGCTGTCGGGGGGCATGCGCCAGCGCGCTGCCATGGCCCGCACCTTGGCGGTGGACCCTTTGGTGCTGTTGATGGACGAGCCTTTTTCCGCCCTGGACGCACAAACCAAAATGATCCTGCAACAGGACCTGGCCCAAACCGTCAAGGCCCACGGCAAGACCGTGGTCTTCATCACCCACGACCTGGCCGAAGCGGTGGCGCTGTCGGACCGCATCCTGGTGATGAGCGAACGGCCCGGCACGATTGTTGAAGAAATCGTGGTCGACATCCCCGACCGCGACAACCCCATGCAACGCCGCAAACACCACGCAGTGGGCGACTACGTGTCGCGCTTGATGGAGCTGCTCAAACTCGACGCCCACGCCGAGGTTCATTAAATCCCTGTTCGCCAACCCCCCACCGGAGCCACCATGAAAAAACCTTTGTTTGTGTCCGCTACCCGCCGTGTTTGCTTGGGCGTTTTGACCGCTACAGCCTTGGCTGCCCCCTGGGGTGCCGTCCAGGCACAGCAGCTGCAGGAAATCACCTACCTGCTGCCAGCCCCCGGCACCTTGCCCGCGTTTGGGCCCTGGATGTTGGCGCAAGCCAAGGGGTACTACGAAAAAGAGGGGCTGAAAGTCAATTTTGTGACCGCCCGTGGTGGTGTGGATGTGGCCAAACAGATCGGCGCGGGCAACGCGGTGATCGGTGGCGCCATTGGCGACACCCCCATCATCGCCCGCTCACAAGGCATCCCGGTGAAAGCGGTGGCGGTGCTGGGTTCGGGCTCTTTGATGCAGCTGGTGAGCCACAAAGACGAAAAAATCGAAAGCCCCCGCGAGCTCAAGGGCAAAACCGTGACGGTGCTGGCCTACACCGACACCACCTACTACGCGCTGCTGGGCATGCTGAGCAAGGTGGGCCTGACCAAAAACGACGTGAACATCCAGGCTGCAGGCCCTGCCGGTGTGTGGCAACAGTTCGCTGGCAAAAAGGCCAGCGCCATGGCGGGTGTACCCGATTGGACCGTCTCGGCCATGGAAGCCGGCGCACAGGTCGACATCCTGCCCGCAGACGTGTATTTCAAGAGCATGGCCCAAGCGATATTGGCCTCTGACGAGACCATCCAGAAAAACCCCCAGCTCATCCAAAAACTGGTGCGCGCCACGCTCAAGGGCATGAAAGACATCATGACCGACCCCAAGTCGGCCACGGTGGCTTATGTAGCCCATGTACCTGCACACAAGGGTAAAGAGGCCAGCATTCAGAAAGCGTTTGAACTGTTCAACCAGTATGTCTACGCCAACCAAAAAGTGCCCGGCACCATGGACGAGGGCCGTTTGGCGGAACTGCAGAAGTTTTACGTGACCAACGGCGTGGTGCCCAAAGAGACCCCCGTCAAAGACCTGTACACCAACCAGTTTGTAGCGGGCAAATAAGCCCGGATTGACCATGTTGAACGAGAAGATCATCACCGCCGGCTGGAGTGCAGCCGTGCTTGTTGTGTTCCTGCTGCTGTGGGAGTACGCGCCGGGCTTGTTGGGGGTGCCCGCATTTGTGTTGCCCCCCTTCAGTGCGGTGTGTGCCGAGGCGGCCCGCATCTGGGGCGCCGAGCGCCTGTTGTGGCACGCCGGTATCACAGGCATGGAGGTGGTGATCGGTTTCGTGTTGGGGTCTTGGCTGGGTGCCACCATCGGTTACGCACTGGGTATTTCACCCCGTGTGGAGGCGGTGTTGTCGCCTTACCTGTTGGCGCTGCAAATCGCTCCCAAGGTGGCCTTCGCCCCCCTGTTTGTGATGTGGCTGGGTTACACGGTGTACCCCAAGATCCTGGTGGCCATCCTGATCGTGTTTTTCCCGGTGCTGATCAACGTGTTGTCGGCCATGCGCGCCATGGACGGTGACCTGATCAACTTGGCACGCTCGTTTTCGGCGACCCGCTGGCAGGTGTTCCGCATGGTGGAGTTCCCCACCACCTTGCCCCCGCTGTTTTCAGGGTTGCGCATCGCCAGCACCCTGGCGGTGATTGGGGTGGTGGTGGGCGAGCTGGTGGGTGGCAACATGGGCCTGGGCTACATGCTGGTGTTTTTTGAAGGCCAGGGCAACACA
>JBEBBB010000315.1:0-2856 GCA_041158605.1 Pseudomonadota bacterium | reverse complement strand
TGCTGGCAAACGCCGACAGGGGCACCGCCTGGCCTTTGTTGTTCACCGCGTTCACGCGCAACACGTCGCTGGGCTGCATGCGGGCGGTGGCATCAGCCTGCACCACCACACGCTGCAAACGGCCGTTGCTGGGGAAGTCGTTGATGTAGCTGGAGCCCAAAGCGGTGCCCAGCGCGGCGCTGATGCTGTCAAACCCCACGCCCAAGGCGTTGGCCTTGTCGCGGTCCACATCGATTTGCAGCTGGGGCGCGTCTTCCAGGCCGTCGGGCCGCACCTGGGTCACCAGCTTGCTCTGGGACGCCATGCCCAACAGCTGGTTGCGCGCGGCCAGCAAGGCCTCGCTGCCGACACCCCCCCGGTCTTGCAGACGGAAGCTGAAGCCCGACGAGCTGCCCAGCTCGGGGATGGGCGGTGGGCTGAGCGCGAAAATGAACGCGTCACGGATGCCCGACAACGCACCGAACGCGCGGCCAGCCAGCGATTGGGCGTCACTGCCCGGAGCGGTGCGCTCGGCCCAGTCTTTCAAGGTCACGAACGCCAGTGCGGCGTTTTGGCCTTGGCCTGAAAAACTGAAGCCCAGCACCCCCACCATGCTTTCCACCTCGGGTTGCTTCAATATGAAGCCTTCCACCTGTTCCATCACGGCCAAGGTGCGCTCCTGGGTCGCCCCTGGGGGCAGTTGCACGTTCACGATCAGGTAGCCTTGGTCTTCGGCGGGCAAAAAAGAGGTGGGCAGGCGCATGTACAGCACACCGGCCGCGGCCACAATGGCCAGGTACACCACCATGGTGCGACCAGCGCGGGGCAGCAACGCCCCAACCCCACCCTCGTAACGCTTGGCCGCCCGGGCAAAACCGCGGTTGAACCAGCCAAAAAACCCGGTCTTGGCGTGGGCGTGGCCGGCCTGCACAGGGCGCAGCAGCGTGGCGCACAACGCGGGCGTCAGGGACAAGGCCATCAACGCTGAAAACGCGATCGACACCCCCATCACCGCCGCGAACTGGCGGTAGATGTTGCCAATGGACCCGCTGAAAAAGGCCAGGGGCACAAACACCGAGATCAGCACCACGGTGATTCCCACAATGGCGCCCGATATCTGGCCCATGGCCTTGCGCGTGGCCTGCAGCGGGGGCAAGCCCTCCTCGGCCATGATGCGCTCCACGTTCTCGACCACCACGATCGCGTCGTCCACCACAATGCCGATCACCAACACCATGCCGAACATGGTCAACACGTTGATGGAGAAGCCCATGGCCAACAGCGTGGCGAACGTGCCCAGCAAGGCCACCGGCACCACGATGGTGGGGATGACCGTGTAGCGCCAGTTCTGCAGGAACAGGAACATCACCAAAAACACCAGGACCACAGCCTCCAGCAGGGTTTCGGCCACCTGCTCAATGGAAATCTTCACAAACCGCGAGCTGTCGTACGGGACGGTCCACTTCATGCCCTCGGGGAAGTAGCGCTCCAGCTCGGCCAGTTTGGCCCGCACCGCTTGGGCGGTGGCCAAGGCGTTGGCACTGGGCGACAGTTGCACGCCCACCGCCGTGGAGGGCTGCCCGTTCAGCCGTGCCGAGGTGGCGTAGGCCTGCGCGCCCAGCTCGATTCGGGCCACGTCTTTCAAACGCACCGTGGCGCCATCGGCGGTGGCGCGCAGCACCACGTTGCCAAACTGCTCCACACTGGCCAGCTGGCCGTTCACCACCACGGTGGCCGCGATCGCTTGACCGGCCACGTTGGGCAGCGCGCCGATTTCACCGCCCGACACCTGGGCGTTCTGCGCGCGGATGGCGGCACCCACCTCGGCCATGGCCAGGTTGTAGGCAGCCAGCTTGGCCGGGTCGACCCAAATCCGCATGGCGCGCTCGGTGCCAAACAGCTGCGCCTGGCCCACGCCGGACACACGCTGCAGCTCGGGCACCACGCTGCGCGACGCGTAGTCGCCCAGGGCCACCGGGTCCCACGCGGGGTTATCGGAAGACAACACCGCGACCAGCAAAAAGTTGCTGCGCGACTTGTCCACCCGCACCCCCTGCTGGGTCACGGCCGACGGCAACCGTGGCGAGGCACGGGACAACCGGTTCTGCACGTCCACCTGCGCGAGGTCGGGGTTGGTGCCAGGCTCGTAGCTGAGGGTGATGCTGCCTGTGCCGTTGGCCTGGGCCACCGCTTCCATGTAAATCAAACCCGGTGAGCCGTTCATCTCCTGCTCGATCACCGACAACACGCTGTCTTCCAGCGTTTTCGCGGACGCCCCCGGGTAGGCGGCGTTGATCACGATGGACGGCGGGGCCACCGGTGGGTATTGCGACACGGGCAGCTGGGTGATCGACACCCCGCCCAACACCATGATGAAGAGGGCGATCACCCACGCAAAAATGGGCCGATCGATAAAAAATGGGGCCATGCGATCCGCTCCTTATTGCGCCGCTGGCTTGGAAGCAGACCCGGCGGCGGCCGTGGGTGCGGTCCAGGGCACGGGTTTGACCGGCGTGCCCGGTGGCAACATTTGCAAACGCTGCACACCGTCCACCACCACCTGGTCACCGGCGTTGAGCCCACCGGTCACCACCCAAGCGGCCCCCTGTTGGGCGCCCACTTGCACTGGGCGGGTCTGGACCTTGCCGCCCTCACCCACCACCAGCACGGTGTCGCCCTGCGGCGTGCGGGTCACGGCCTGCTGCGGCAGGCTCACGGCCTGGCTGGCCTTGGCTTGCTCCAACCGAACACGGACGTACAGGCCAGGCAACAAGCGCCCACCGGGGTTGGGCACCTCGGCCCGCAACGTCACTTGGCCGGTGCCGCTGTCCACGGTAAGGTCCGCGAACAACAAACGCCCAGTGGGTTGGTGTTCGC
>JBEBBB010000314.1:0-3084 GCA_041158605.1 Pseudomonadota bacterium | reverse complement strand
TGTGATGGCCGCCAACGCCTTGCTGGACAACGGCGACGAGTTGCTGGTGCCCGCACCCGATTACCCGCTCTGGACCGCCGCCACCAGCCTCTCGGGCGGCAAACCGGTGCATTACCGCTGTGACGAATCCAATGGCTGGCAGCCCGATCTGGCCGATATGCGGGCCAAAATTTCGCCCCGCACCAAGGGCATCGTCGTCATCAACCCCAACAACCCCACCGGGGTGCTCTATAGCGACGAGCTGCTGCGTGGGGTGGTGGACCTGGCCCGCGAGTTCGGCCTGGTGTTGCTGGCCGACGAGGTCTACGACAAGGTGCTGTACGACGGCGTGACCCACACCGCCATGGCCAGCTTGTCTACCGATGTGATCACGCTGACCTTCAATTCGCTGTCCAAGGCCTACCGGTCTTGTGGTTACCGCGCCGGTTGGATGGTGTTGTCCGGCCCCAAAGAGATCGCCAAGGACTTCATCGAAGGCTTGAACATGTTGGCCAACCTGAAGCTGGGCTCCAACGTGCCTGGGCAGTACGCCATCCAGACCGCGTTGGGGGGCTATCAAAGCATCAACGACCTGGTCAAAGAAGGTGGGCGTTTGCGCCGCCAGCGAGACCTGGCCTACGAGCTGATCACCGCCATTCCTGGGGTGAGTTGTGTCAAGCCCAGCGCGGCCTTGTACATGTTCCCGAAACTCGACCCGGCCATGTACCCCATCGCAGACGACCGCCAGTTTTTTATGGAGGTGCTGCGCGCCACCCGGGTGATGTTGGTGCAAGGCTCGGGGTTTAACTTCCCCGACCAACAGCATTTCCGGATTGTGTTTTTGCCCCACGAAGACGACCTGCGTGAGGCCATAGGCCGCATCGCCCGCTTCTTGGAGAGCTACCGCGAACGCATGGGCACCGACGCGGCCTGAGCACACCCGTTATTCACCTTTAGACTGGAACCCGATACCGATGAAACCGATACAAGTGGGCCTGCTGGGCATAGGCACCGTGGGCAGCGGCACTTTCAACGTGCTCAAGCGCAACCAGGCAGAAATCACCCGCCGCGCTGGCCGCGGCATTGAAATCACCATGGTGGCCGACCTGGACGTGGCCCGTGCCAAGGCCGTGGTGGGCGAGGGCGTGACCGTGGTCAACGACGCCCGCCAAGTCATCGCCAACCCGGACATCGACATCGTCATCGAGCTGATCGGCGGCTACGGCATCGCCAAGGCCCTGGTGCTGGAGGCCATTGCCGCGGGCAAACACGTGGTCACCGCCAACAAGGCGCTGCTGGCCGTGCACGGCACCGAGATTTTTGCCGCCGCCAGCGCCAAGGGCGTGATGGTGGCGTTTGAAGCGGCGGTGGCTGGGGGCATTCCCATCATCAAGGCGCTGCGCGAGGGCCTGACGGCCAACCGCATCCAGTGGCTGGCCGGCATCATCAACGGCACCACCAACTTCATCCTGAGCGAAATGCGCGACAAGGGCTTGGACTTTGACGTGGTGCTGAAAGAAGCGCAACGCCTGGGCTATGCCGAAGCCGACCCCACGTTCGACATCGAAGGTGTGGACGCCGCGCACAAGGCCACGCTGATGAGCGCCATTGCGTTTGGCATCCCCGTGCAGTTTGACAAGGCCTATGTGGAGGGCATCACCCAGCTGGGCGCGGCCGACATCAAATATGCCGAGCAACTGGGCTACCGCATCAAGCTGTTGGGCATTGCCAAGCGCCAGGCCAACGGCATTGAGCTGCGCGTGCACCCCACCCTGGTGCCCGCCAAGCGCCTGATTGCCAACGTGGAAGGTGCCATGAACGCCGTGGTGGTCAACGGCGATGCCGTGGGCAACACGCTGTATTACGGCAAAGGCGCGGGCAGCGAGCCCACCGCCAGCGCTGTGATCGCCGACCTGGTGGACATCACCCGCCTGCACACCGCCGACCCGCAAAACCGCGTGCCCCACCTGGCTTTCCAGCCCGGCTCGCTGAGCGATTTGGGCGTGCTGCCCATGAGCGAAGTGGTCACCAGCTACTACCTGCGCCTGCGCGTGGCCGACCAAGCCGGCGTGCTGGCCAAGGTCACGGGCTTGCTGGCGGAAAGCGGCATCAGCATCGACGCCGTGTTGCAGCGCGAAGCCGACGAAGTGGGCGGCGAGGGCAGCACCCAAACCGACGTGATCATCCTCACCCACGACACCAAAGAAGGCACCATGAACGCGGCCATGGCCCACATGCAGGCGCTGCCCACCGTGCTGGCCCCCATCACCCGCATCCGCAAGGAAGAGCTGGCCTGAGCCCCACTGGAACCTGTCATGCAATACATCAGCACGCGCGGCGACCGCACCCCCAAACGCTTTTGCGACATCCTGCTCGAAGGCTTGGCGCCCGATGGCGGCCTGTACCTGCCCAGCCACTACCCCCAGGTGAGCGACGCCACGTTGACCGCCTGGCGCAGCATGTACCACGGCCAAGGCTATGCCGCGCTGGCGTTTGAGATTCTGTCGCTGTACATCGACGACATCCCCGCCGCCGACCTGCGCGCGCTGTGCGCCAAAACCTATACCGCAGAGGTGTTTGGCACCGGCGAAATCGTGCCGCTGCGCCACGTGGAAGACGGCCTGTGGTTGGAAGCCCTGTCCAACGGCCCCACGCTGGCCTTCAAAGACATGGCGATGCAGCTGCTGGGCAACCTGTTTGAGTACGAACTGGGCCGCCGGGGTGAAAGCCTGAACATTTTGGGCGCCACCAGCGGCGACACCGGCAGTGCCGCCGAGCACGCCATGCGCGGCAAGAAAGGCGTGCGTGTGTTCATGACCAGCCCTCACGGGCGCATGAGCCCCTTCCAGCAGGCGCAAATGTTCAGCCTGATGGACGACAACATCTTCAACATCGCCATCGAAGGCGTGTTTGACGACTGCCAGGACATCGTCAAGGCCGTGAGCAACGACCTGGCGTTCAAGCGCGAATACAAAATTGGCACGGTCAACTCCATCAACTGGGCGCGCTTGCTGGCCCAGGTGGTGTACTACTTTGCCGGCTACATCCAGGCCACCGAGTCGAACAGCCAAAAAGTCAGCTTCACCGTGCCCAGTGGCAACTTTG
>JBEBBB010000313.1:0-7918 GCA_041158605.1 Pseudomonadota bacterium | reverse complement strand
CCACTTTGAGTGGGGCATTGAAATAATCGGCAATCCCTTTGCGATCACCCTCGGTGGTGGATCCCAACAACCACATCAGCAGGAAAAACGCCATCATGGCCGTCACAAAGTCGGCGTAGGCAATCTTCCAAGCACCACCATGGGCGGCATGGCCGCCCTTTTTGATGCGCTTGATGATGATGGGTTGGAGTTGTTTGCCTTGGCCAGACATGGTGCCGCCGGTGGTGTGGGTGCTGGCTTATTTTTTCTTGACGTGGCCTTCCAGCTCTTGGAAGGTGGGTCTTTCGGTCGAATACAGCACTTTGCGACCAAACTCAATGGCCGTGGCGGGGGCGTAACCCTGCATGCTGGCCAGCAAGGTGGTTTTGATGCACTGCAGCTCTTTGGTGGCTTCTTCCTGCTTTTGTTCCAACAAACCGGCCAGGGGCTCGGCAAAACCGTATGCCAGGAAAATACCCAAGAAAGTGCCCACCAGCGCAGAGCCGATCATGCCGCCCAACACCGCAGGGGGTTGGCCCACCGAGCCCATGGTGTTCACCACCCCCAACACCGCCGCCACAATGCCAAACGCGGGCAAGGCCCCGGCCAAACGCTGCAAAGCGGCCACCGATGCGTGTTCTTCGTGGTGGTGGGTGTCGATCTCGGTGTCCATCAAAGACTCGATTTCGTGGGCGTTCAGGTTGCCCGACACCATCATGCGCAGGTAGTCGGTCACGAACTCGAGCACGTGGTGGTCGGTGCCCACGGTGGGGTATTTTTGGAACAACGGCGAGGCGTCGGGGTTTTCGACGTCGCTTTCAATGGCCATCAAGCCCTCTTTGCGGGCTTTTTGCAGTATGTCGTACAACATGGCCAACAGCTCCAGGTAACGGTCCTTGGAGTATTTGGACCCCTTGAAGCACATGCCCAGCCCGCGCATGGTGGACTTGACCACCTTCATCTGGTTGTTGGCCAAAAAGGCGCCTATGGCTGCACCAAAGATGGTGATCATCTCAAACGGCAAGGCCTTCAGGATCACCCCGATGTTGCCACCGTGGACGATGTAAACCCCAAACACACACGCCAGCGCAAACACCCAGCCAATGATGACAAACATGAGGCTCGTTTCCTATCAGGACGTTTTTTTCATTTTATCGGCAACATGGCCGCAAACTGAGCCACCGTTTGCGCAGATTCGGTTCCCAACCGCCCGGGACACACCGGGCGGGGGGGCCGGTCAGGCCGCAGCGGGGTTGCGCAAGCGGATGTGCAGCTCGCGCAACTGCTTTTCGTCGACCAAGCTGGGGGCTTGGGTCAACAGGCACTGGGCCCGCTGGGTTTTCGGGAAGGCGATCACGTCACGGATGGACTCGGCACGGGTCATCAAGGTGATCAAACGGTCCAGACCAAAAGCCAAACCACCGTGTGGGGGCGCGCCGTATTGCAGTGCGTCCAACAGGAAACCGAACTTGACCTGGGCGTCCTCGGCGGAGATGTTCAAAGCGGTGAACACCTTGCTTTGCACGTCCGCCCGGTGGATGCGGATGGACCCACCGCCCAGCTCCCAGCCGTTGAGCACCATATCGTAGGCCTTGGCGATGCACTTGCCTGGGTCTGTATCCATGTAGTCTTCGTGGCCGTCCTTGGGCGCCGTGAAGGGGTGGTGGACCGCGTTCCAACGGTTGTCTTCCTCGTCGTGTTCGAACATGGGGAAGTCCACCACCCACAACGGTGCCCAGCGGTCTTCAAAATAACCCTGTTGTTTGGCCACGTCGGTGTGCCCGATCTTGATGCGCAAAGCGCCAATGGCATCGTTGACCACCTTGGCCTTGTCGGCGCCAAAAAACAGGATGTCGCCGTTCTGGGCGCCACTGCGCTGCAAAATGGCCGCGATGGCGGCATCGTGCAGGTTTTTGACGATGGGGCTTTGCAGCCCATCGCGGCCTGTAGACAGGTCGTTGACTTTGATCCAGGCCAGGCCTTTGGCCCCGTAAATCTTGACGAATTCGGTGTAGGCGTCGATCTCGCTGCGGGGCATGGCAGCGCCACCGGGCACACGCAAGGCCACCACCCGGCCGTTTTTCATTTGGGCCGGCGCGCTGAAGACCTTGAAGTCGACATCGGCCATCACGTCGGTCAGCTCGGTGAACTGCAACTTGACCCGCAGGTCGGGCTTGTCAGAGCCATACAGGTGCATGGCGTCCGCGTAGGCCATGACGGGGAAATCGCCCAGGTCCACCCCCATGGTTTTCTGGAACACGTGCTTGATCATGCCCTGGAACATGTCCCGGATGTCTTGCTCGGTCAGGAAGGAGGTCTCGATATCGATCTGGGTGAACTCGGGCTGGCGGTCGGCCCGCAGGTCTTCGTCGCGGAAGCACTTGGTGATCTGGTAGTAGCGGTCGTAACCGGCCACCATCAACAGCTGTTTGAAGAGCTGGGGGGACTGGGGCAACGCAAAAAACTGACCGTCGTGCACGCGGCTGGGCACCAGGTAGTCGCGGGCCCCTTCAGGGGTGGACTTGGTCAACATCGGGGTTTCGATGTCGATAAAACCGTGGTCGTCCAAGAACTTGCGCACCTCCATGGCCACCTTGTAGCGCAACATCAGGTTGCGCTGCATGTAAGGGCGGCGCAGGTCCAGCACCCGGTGGGTCAGGCGGGTGGTTTCTGACAGGTTATCGTCGTCGATCTGAAACGGGGGGGTGACCGAGGCGTTCAACACCTGGATTTGGTGGCACAACACCTCGATCTTGCCGCTTTTGAGGCTGTCGTTGGTGGTGCCCTCCGGGCGGGCCCGAACCACGCCCTGCACCTGCACACAAAACTCGTTGCGCAGCCCTTCGGCGGCTTTGAACATCTCGGGGCGATCGGGGTCGCAGACCACCTGCACATACCCCTCACGGTCGCGAAGGTCGACAAAAATCACCCCACCGTGGTCGCGCCGGCGGTTCACCCAGCCACACAGGGTGACGGTTTGGCCCAAATGGGCTTCGGTCACCAGACCACAGTATTCGGAACGCATAGCCATACAGGTACTTTCAGATCAACTCAAGACCTGGCCGGCGCAGCCGGCACAGGTGGAAGGGGGGCGGTTTTGGCACCACCCGGAACAATCACGCCCATGGAGATCACATGGGTCAGGGCCTCGTCAACGCTCATGGCCAGCTCGATGCAATCGCGTTTGGGCACCATCACAAAATAGCCCCCGGTGGGGTTGGGCGTGGTGGGCACATACACACTCAGGTGTTCTTGTTCGCCCAGGCGTTGGGCGACCTCAGGGGCGGGTGCACCGGTCAAAAAGCCTATCGTCCACATGCCCTCGCGGGGCCACTGCACCAGCAAGGCCTTGCGAAAAGCGTTGCCTTTTTCGGAAAACAAGGTGTCGGACACCTGTTTCACACCCGAATAGATGGACCGCACCACCGGTATGCGGTGCAACAAAGCGTGCCACCAGTTGACCAGGCGGTTGCCGATGATGTTGGAGGCCAGCGCTCCGATGGACAACAGCACCACCAGGGCAAACACCACCCCCAGACCGGGGATGTGCACGCCCAACCATTGGTCTGGCTGCCAGGTCTTGGGCAACACGGTCAAGGTTTGGTCCAAGGTGGTGACCACCCATTCCAACACCCCGAGGGTGATGATCAGGGGCACCAAGACCAGCAACCCGGCCAGCAGCCATTTGCGCAGGGCAGCCATGGGGCTCAGTGGCAAGCGCAGGACGCGCCGCACGGGGTGCTGGCACTGGCCGCAGCCGGCTCAGAGGACGCTGTGGCAGCGTCGGTCGACGACCCTGCCGCCGCACTGGTAGCCGCACCTGTCGCACCACCACTGCCCCCACGGAAATCGGTGGCGTACCAACCCGACCCCTTGAGTTGAAAACCGGCAGCGGTCAGTTGTTTTTTGAAAGCTGCAGCACCACAGGCCGGGCAATCGGTCAGGGGTGCATCAGCGATTTTTTGCAGGACGTCCTTGGCATGGCCACAGGACTCACATCTGTAAGCGTAGATAGGCATGGCGGGCTCCCGGTTGAAAAATGGAAGGGAAACCCGTGATTATATGAAGAGCGCCATCACCACAAGGTGTAAGCCACCATGGCCACCAAACCCAACACAAACCCCAGGCCGGCGTACACGACCCCCTGCAAAAGCCGGTTGGTGCGCTGCTGGGCCTGCACCAAAGCACGAACCTCCTCGCGCAGGTCGTCTGGGTCGCGCACCAAACGGTCGTGCAACAACCGGGGCAAATCGGGCAACAACTTGTCGTAGTGCGGGGCTTCGGCCTTGAGCTGGCGCCAAAACTGGGCTGGCCCCACCTGCTCCAACATCCATTTCTCCAAAAACGGCTTGGCCGTGCTCCACAGGTCGAGCTCTGGGTCCAGGTCGCGCCCCAGACCCTCGATGTTCAGCAGCGTTTTTTGCAACAACACCAACTGGGGCTGGATTTCCACGTGGAACCGCCGCGAGGTCTGGAACAGGCGCATCAGCACCATGCCCAGCGATATTTCCCGCAAAGGCCGGTCGAAATACGGTTCACAAACCGCCCGTATGGCGGACTCCAGCTCGTCGACACGGGTGCTTTTGGGCACCCAGCCGGACTCGATGTGCAACTCGGCCACCCGTTTGTAGTCCCGCCGGAAAAAGGCGGTGAAGTTCTGGGCCAGGTACTCTTTGTCAAAGGCGGTCAGGGTGCCCACAATGCCAAAGTCCAGCGAGATGTACCGCCCAAAGGTGTCGGGGGCCAGGCTGACCTGGATGTTGCCCGGGTGCATATCGGCGTGGAAAAAGCCGTCACGGAACACCTGGGTGAAAAAAATGGTGACGCCATCGCGCGCCAGTTTGGGGATGTCAACACCCGCCGCCCGCAAGCGGTCCACCTGGTTGATGGGAACCCCATCCATGCGCTGCATCACCAGCACGTCGGCATGGCAAAAATCCCAGTGCATTTCGGGTATGAGGACCAGATCCAAACCCAGCATGTTGCGGCGCAATTGCGCCGCGTTGGACGCTTCGCGGACCAGGTCAAGCTCGTCGTGCAGGTACTTGTCGAACTCGGCCACCACCTCGCGGGGCTTGAGGCGCCGACCATCGGCCGACAAACGCTCGACCCAACCCGCCATCACCCGCATCAGACCCAGGTCCTTTTCGATCACGGGCAACATGTTGGGGCGCAGCACCTTGACCGCCACCTCCCGGCCATCTTGCAGCGAGGCGAAATGCACCTGCGCAATCGACGCACTGGCCACAGGGGTGTGGTCAAAGCGCGCAAAGACCTGGTCCAGTGGTTTGCCAAAAGATTTTTCGATGGTGGCCACCGCCACCGCCGATGGAAACGGCGGCACCCGGTCTTGTAAACGGGCCAACTCGTTGGCGATGTCCACCGGCAATAGATCGCGCCGGGTGGACAACACCTGCCCAAACTTCACAAAAATCGGGCCCAGGGTTTCCAGGGCTTCGCGCAAGCGTTCGCCACGTGGCCTGGACAGGTTGCGCCCGAGCGAGACCACCCGGCGCAAACAACGCACGGCAGGGTTGGTGAACCCAGACAACACCAGCTCGTCCAGACCGTAGCGGAGCACGACCCAAACGATAAACACACCTCGAAAAAAACGTGTCATACAGGTGATGCCCCACCCGCTGGCATGCGGGATTTGAGGGTCTTTTGCAGGGTGGCGCCCACCACTTTCAGGCCCGCCACCAGTTGGTGTGCGGCAGCGTCACCCACCCAGCGGGACAGGTCTTCTTCCACATCCCAGCGGACGTTGTCAAACAACCAGGCCACCTCAGCCGCCAACAACACATCGCCTTGTATGTCCACCGCCGGTTTGTCACCAGACCAAACGGCTTGCGCCAAAACCCAGGGTGCTTGGGTGAGTGTCAATCGCAAATCGGGTTCCGCCCCGGGCATGGCCATGGCCAAAAGCCCAGCGGGGCTGGCCTGCAGCGCCATATCGAACCGGTCCCAGCGCACTGCCACCACACGGCCTTGCTGTCGACGCAACCGGTCCATGGCCTGGGGTTCTTGTTGGAGGATGTGGTTGAGCACCAACAACACCTGGTTTTGCACAGCACCCACCAACCAGACGGGGGGCGGGGGCGGCACCAAGCCCTGGGGCAGTGGGGGCCAGGCGAAAAAAGGGGGCTTGTTCATAGCCCCCGATTTTGACGGATCTTGCCAACCGTCATTGCAAGGCCTGAACACCAGCCACCAACCAACCGCCGGCACCCGCTTTGGTGCGGGTGATGCTCCAGACCTCGCGGAAGGGGCTGGGCCCTGCCGAAGGCTCTTCCCGTATCAACCCAGAAAACTCCACACTGGCCAGGTATTCTTGGGCGAACTCTTCCAGGCCCAACAACTGGGCCTCGAGCATGACCACTTCGGTGAGATTCTGGGCCAGGCCGGTATGGCTTTCCCGCTCCAGCAACTGGGTCTGGATTTGGGACAACATGCCATCGGTCATCATGGCCTTCAGGCTGGGGATGTCGGCTGCGTCCCACGCCGCTTGCAACTTGATGAAATTGGCTTTGGACACATCCAAAAACCCCACACGGTCAAACCCATCGGGCACCCCCCAACCAAGTTCGACAACCTGTGTGGCCGCAGCGGACGCGGCAGGAGACAGGTTCAGATCAAAGGTGGTGGAACGTTCCCAAGGCCTTGCCGACGCATCGTTGCCCACATTTTGCGGGCTGTAAACCTTGTGGGGCGCATGGGGGGTGGCCACCGTGGCGGCAGCGGGCTTCTGGCCCGAACGCCGGCGCGACCAAACGACCCAGGCCACCCAGGCGCCGACCACCACCAACACACCCAACTCCAGCCACCAATCCATCACCACCGTCTCCCCTTGTTTGTGATACCCAACCGCCCCATTGGGGCTTCAGCACTTGATACCCACATGCAGGGCCGTTACACCTGCTGTGAGGTTGTGTACGTCCACATGCCCAAAACCGGCCTCGCGCATCAAACCTCTGAGGGTTTCTTGATCAGGGTGCATGCGTATCGATTCGGCCAGGTAACGGTAGCTGTCGGCGTCTCCGGCCACCCACTTGCCCAGTTGCGGCAAAACGTTGAAGCTGTACCAATCGTAGGCTTTGGCCAAAGGCGGCGCCACTTTTGAGAACTCCAGTACCAGCAGTTTGCCCCCTGGGCGCAGCACCCGGTTCATTTCGGCCAGCGCTTTGTCCTTGTGGGTCATGTTGCGCAAACCAAACGCCACCGTCACGCAGTCAAAAAAACCGTCCGCAAAGGGCAGCGCCTCTGCATCACACACCAGTGTGGGCAACAACACCCCTTGGTTGATCAAGCGGTTGCGCCCTTCACGCAACATGGCCTCGTTGATGTCGGTGTGCACGACAGTCCCACCCGGTGCGACCCGGGGGGCAAAAGCCAATCCCAGGTCACCGGTGCCGCCGGCGATGTCCAGCACACGGTCACCCGGGCGGGGGTTGGCCACCCGCAGGGTGTAGGCTTTCCACCAGCGGTGCAAACCGGCCGACATCAAATCGTTCATGATGTCGTAACGCGAGGCTACCGCGTCGAACACGCCCCGCACGTGGCGGGCTTTGTCCCTTTCGTCAACGGTCTGAAAACCGAAATGTGTCTGGCTCATGTGCCTATGGTAGGCGAATTTTGCAAGGCCTCACCCGTGGTGGCCACAGCCCTGACCGGCCTGTGTGGGCATCTGGGCGTCCCGGTCCACACCGGCTTGGCCCAAGCGGTTGGCGTAATCGGCCCACAGCTGGTCTTGTCGCGCGCCTAAAAAATACAGGTAGTCCCAGGAAAAAATACCGGTATCGTGGCCATCGGAGAACGTGGGCTGAACCGCGTAGTTGCCCACAGCCTCTAGGGCCACCACCCCCACGTCACGCTTGCCCGTCTGCAACACCGCTTGGCCGGGACCATGGCCCTGCACCTCGGCGGACGGCGAATACACGCG
>JBEBBB010000312.1:0-3609 GCA_041158605.1 Pseudomonadota bacterium | reverse complement strand
CCACCGCACCATCCTCGGTGGACACCACGGCCTCTTGGGGCACTGGCAAACCCGCTGCCGCCAAAGCCCGTTTGGCGTGGGCCTCGTTGCGGAACACCAGGGGGTCGATGGCCTCCACGGGCCCCTTGTAGGTGGTCGCGGGTGGTAAGCTGCCCAGTTGGCTGAGCCGCACCAAGCCGGACAGGCCACTGGCCGCCGATGGGATGGTGGGAAACACCGGCACACCCAGCCCCTGGATCTCGGCCACCGCGTCGGGCGGCCCCTGGCTGATGATGACCAACAAGCGGTCTGGGTGGCTGCTGCGGATGCGCGCCAGGGCCTCCAGGTAGACCGACTTCAAACGCGGGTTGTACAAGGACAAGGCCAGCAACAACACCAGTGTGCTGCCTTTCGCGTCGCTCTGCAACGCGCTCAACATCTTGAACAGGATGTCGGGGCGGGACGACATCTGTGCCGACGCGTCGACCGGGTTGTTGGTGCCTGCGGTGGGCACCGCCTCGTGGATCAGGACCTTGGTGGTGTCGGACAAGGGGGGCAAGGCCATGCCCGCTTCCACCATGGCGTCCGCCATCATGATGCCGAAACCGCCGGATGCCGCTACCAAGGTGACGTCGTTGGTGCGGGGCAAACGGTCGGTGCCCAGCAGCGCGGCCGCGTGCCCCACGTGCAACAGGTCTTCAAAAGAACGCACCCGCAAGACGCCATGGCGGCGGAACACCGCGTCGAATACCGCGTCGGAGCCGGTCAAGGCCCCAGTGTGCGAAGCCGCCGCCGCCTGGCCTTGCTCGGTGGCCCCGATCTTGAGCGCGATCACGGGCTTGTGGTGCTGCCGTGCCAGGGCCAAGGCCTCCACCAGGCGCTCGGCGTTGCGGCAGGTCTCCATGCAACACAAAATGATACCGGTGTCGCTGTCCAAGGCCAGCGCGGCGATGCCATCGGCCACGTCCACATCGGCCTCGTTGCCGGTGGCGATAAAACGGCTCACACCCAGCCCACGCTGGGCCATGCACTGCATGGTGAAACTGCCGATGTGGCCCGACTGGGACACAATGCCCACCCGGCCCGCGGGGGGCATGTTTTGTTCCAAAGCGATCGAAAACGACCCCACCAGGCGGTTCACCACGTTGACCGTGCCCAGGCAGTTGGGGCCCAACAGGCGCATGCCATGGCTACGGGCCACACGCACCATCTCGTCTTGCAAGGCCGCCCCCTCGGGCCCCGCTTCGGCAAACCCAGAAGACAACATGACCACACCGCGCACACCACGGTTGGCGCAGTCGCGCACGGCCTGCAAAGCGGCCTGCGCGGGCACGGCCACAATGGCCATGTCGGGCGCGGTGGGCGTGTCGAGGACCGAGGCGTAGGCCGTCAGGCCTTGCACCACACCCCCTTTGGGGTTGATGGGGTACACCGGGCCGCTGTAGCCGTATTTCAGCAGCAACTGAACCGGCCGGCCGCCAATTTTGGTGACGTCATCGGAGGCACCGATCACGGCCACCCCCTGGGCTTTGAAAAACGCATCCAGCCCGTGGCCCACACGGGCTTGTGTCGCGAGGCCCATGGTGTCAGCGGCCTTTAAAAACCGGGGCGCGTTTTTCAAGGAAGGCCGCGCGGGCCTCTTTGGCGTCTTCGGTTTTGGAGAGGGCCACGGTGAACTCCTGCTCAAAGCGGTAGGCGTCGCGCTGCGGCATCAGGTCCACCATGTTGGCGGCGCGTTTGGCGTACACCAGGGCCAAGGGGGCCTTGGAAGCGATCTCTTCGGCCAAGGCCATGACCACGGGCAACAGGTCTTTTTCCGAGACCACGTCTTCGATCACGTTGCGCTTGAGCAGGTCGTGAGCGGTCAAGCGGTGACCGGTGAAAAACATGCGGCGCAAGGTCGAGCGGCCAAACAGCGTTTTGAGCATGGACGCCCCGCCCGCCAAACCGACGTTGATTTCGGGCATGCCCACGGTGGCGTTTTCCGAGGCGTACAAAATGTCGCAGGCGGCGGCCAGGCCAAAACCCGCGCCCAGCGCGGTGCCGTTGATGGCGGCGATCACGGGTTTGGCGCACTCGCGGATGGCGTTGCCGGTTTCACGGGTGATGCGGTTGTGGTCCAGAAAATCGCCGGCGATATCGGCGCTGGGCCTGTCTTTGAGGTCGGCGCCCGCGCAGAACACGCTGCCCGTGCCCGTGAGCACCGCACAGCGGATGTCTTCGCGCTCTGAGATGGCATCAAAGGTGGCCACCATCTGCCGGCGCATCTCGCGGTTCAGCGCGTTGACCGGAGGCCGGTCCATGGTCACCAAACCCACCCCCTTGGACACCTCCAGACGGACCCATTTTTCGCTCATACAACACCTTTTGTGAACACGGCCACTGGGTACCGTGCGGGGTTAAATACACCTTGTCTCCCCATGTGCTGCAGCAGCATTGGGTCCGGGAAATTATAAAAATCGCCCTGGTTTTGATTCATAGACTATTGGGCGGAGTGTTCTGCGGAAAACGCAGCATTGGCCCCGCGCCACTCGCCACACCCGGTGCTAGGATGACCCGACAAGAGACAACACCCACCCGCACCCTAGGGGGGTGACACACACGCATGCCCCACCCGCCAGCCCCCCACATCCAGCGCCTGGGCGCACTGACCACCGCCTTGGGTGAATGCCCGGTTTGGCATGGGGGTCTGTTGTGGCTGCTCGACTGCCGGGCCGGCACCTTGTTCGCTTTGCACCCCGACACCGGGGCGGTGGTGGCCCAACACAGCCTGCCGCCCCCCTTGGGATCGTTCGCGTTCAACCACGATGGCCGGGCTGTGGTGGCGCTCAAAGAATCGGTGGTGGCCTTGGACCTGGCCACCGGGCGCTGGGAAGCCCTGGCACAACTGGGCTGCACCCACCCCCACCTGCGCTTGAACGACGGCGTGTCCATGCCAGACGGCGGTTTTGTGGTGGGCACCATGCACGTGTTCCGCGAACCTGGCCAGGCGCCCCTGGGGGGGCTGTACCGCTTGGACCCCCAAGGGCGGTGGGACTTGCAAGACACCGGCCTGGGGGTGACCAACGGCCCCTGCATCAACCCCTTGAACGGGCGGCTTTACGTGGCCGACAGCGAGGCGCGGCACATCCACTCTTACGCCCTGGACCCAGACGGCTCACTCACAGACAAGCGCTTGTTTGTGCAAACCCAAGACCTGCAATCCGGCCCCGACGGTTGTTGTTTCGATACGGCCGGTGGCCTTTGGACGGCGCTGGTGCGCGTGGGGGCGTTGGTGCGTTTTGGCTTAGACGGCGAGGTGACCCACCGCATCGCGCTGCCCGTGGCCCACCCCAGCGCCCTGTGCTTTGGCGGCCCCGCCCTGGAAGACCTGTTTGTCACCACGATCAGCGACAGCGGGCGCCTGCGCGCCAGCGGCCCCCTGGATGGCGCGGTCTTGAAGGTCACGGGGCTGGGCCACCAAGGCCTGGCCAGACCGCTGTGCCGTATGGAGTCTCGGTGCCCGTAACGGTTCAGGTCGCGTCGCCGTCCACCATCAGGCCCGCAGCCTTGCCGTGGGCGGCAAAGCGCAACTCTGGGCCAGCCACCCGCTCGGCCACAAAATCCAAAAACAAACGGATTTTGGCCGGC
>JBEBBB010000311.1:0-3844 GCA_041158605.1 Pseudomonadota bacterium | reverse complement strand
CCACCAAGCTGACCGGTATGGTGACCAGCGGGATGATGGACGCCCGCAACGAGCGCAAAAACACAAAAATCACCAGCGACACCAACACCACCGCCTCCAGGATGGTGGTGTAAACGGCTTTAATCGACCGGTCGATGAACACCGAGTTGTCGTTGGCCACGTCCACCGATATGCCTTTGGGCAAATCGCTGCGGACTTTCTCCATCAACGCCCGCACGCCGGCCGAGAGCTCCAAGGGGTTGGCGGTGGCTTGGCGTATCACACCCAGAGACACCGCATCGCGGCCATTGAGGCGAACCGAGGTGCGTTCATCCTGAGGGCCCTGCACCACCCGGGCCACATCGCCAATGCGGATGGCCTGCCCGTTGACGGTGCGGATGGTGGTGGCCGCAAATTGCTCGGGGGTCTGCAAATCGGTGGCCGCCGTCACGTTGAACTCGCGTTGTTGGCTCTCAATTCGGCCAGCGGGCACCTCCAGGTTGGAACGCCGCAAGGCGTCTTCCACGTCTTGCACCGTCAAGCGGTAGGCTGCCAGGCGGTCGGGGTCCAACCACAAGCGCATGGAGTACTTGCGCTCCCCGTAAATGCGCACATCGGCCACACCGGGTGCGGTTTGCAGCACCGGTTTGGCCACGCGGTTGGCCAGGTCCGACAACTGCAGCGCGCTGTGGGTGTCGGAACTGAGCGCCAGCCAAATCACGGGAAAGGCATCCGCCTCCACCTTGGCCACCACGGGCTCGTCTATGGTTTGTGGCAAACGCCCCCGCACCCGGCTCACCTTGTCGCGCACCTCGGCGGCTGCGGCGTCTGGGTCGCGCTCCATCTTGAAGCGCACAGTGATCTGGCTTTGCTCCTGGCGGCTGATCGAAGTGATCACGTCCACGCCTTCAATACCGGCCAGCGAGTCTTCCAGGGTTTTGGTCACCTGCGACTCCACCACCTCGCTGGAGGCGCCAGGGAAGCGGGTGGTCACCGTCACATTGGGTTCGTCGATTTTGGGGTATTCGCGCACCGTCAAGGTGTTGAACGACACCGCACCAATCAGCAACACCAACAGCGACAACACGGTCGCAAAAACGGGGCGCCGGATCGAAATCTCAGGCAGTTGCATGGTGAGCTCCTGTGATCAGCCGGCATTGGCGGGTTTGGGGGCGCCGGGTTTGGCACCGCCCTGGCGGGACATGTCCACCACCCTCACGGGCGTACCGTCTTTTTGCAAGCGTTGCTGCCCAGCCACCACCACGGTGTCACCCACCGCCAAACCGTCCAGCACCTGCACTTGGCCGCCACGGCGGGTGCCCAATGCCACCTCCACACGGCGTGAAATCCACTTGCTGGCATCACCCTCGCCTTCTTTGGTCAGGCGGTACACCACCTGTTTGGCACCTTGGGGCACCACCGCCTCTTCAGGCAGCATCAGGGCGGCATCTTCCACACCGAACACCACGTTCACACGGGCAAACATACCGGGGCGCAAGGGCGACTGGGGCTTCATGGGCATCAAAGCCCGGACCAGCAAGGCGCGGCCATTCGCATCGACCAAGGGGTCCACGGCCTGCACCTTGGCCTGGTGTTTTTCGTCGGGCAAGGCGTCAAACCGCACCTGCAGCGCTTGCCCCACCTTCACACGTGGCTGGTAACGCTCGGGCAAGCGGAAATCCACGTACATCGACGAGGTGTCTTCCAGGTTGACCAGGTCGGCACCGTCTTTCACGTATTCACCCAGGTTGATGCTGCGGATGCCCAAGGTGCCATCAAAAGGGGCCACGATGCGCATGCGGGCCAGGCGGGCTTCGGCCAACTGCACCTGGGCCTCTGCCACCTGCAAACTGGCCCGGCTTTCGTCCAGCACCCGCTGGGCCACAAACTTCTCTGCCACCAACTCCTCATTGCGCTTCAGGTTGGCGCGCGCGATCGACAGTTGGGCTTGGGCTTGGCTCAGTTCGGCCTTTTGAAGCGTGTCGTCCAGCTGCACCAACAACTGTCCACGGCGCACCCGGCTGCCGTCGGCAAAAGCGATCTGCTGGATACGCCCCGCCACCTCGGGGCGCAAGATCACGTTTTGGCGCGACTTGAGCGAGCCCACCGCTTGGGCGTCGTCTACCAAACGCGCGGTTTTGACCTGCGTCACCTCCACCCCAGGCATGCCACCGCCGGGCCGCCCGCCCGGCCCACCTTGCCCGCCACTCTGGCCGCCTTGGCCACCTTGGCCGCTGGGTGCAGCCGCAGCAGGCGGTGCGCCACCACCATCAGCAGCGGGGCTTTTCTGGGGCCTTTGCAACCACCAAGCCGCACCCGATGCCAGGGCAATACCGGTCACTGCTACCACCGCATACACGTTCAACTTGGCCATACAAACCCGATCGTTACAAAACGTATCAATTGTCGACACTTTAGCAGTGTTGACCGTTTTCAGCAGAGCTTCACACCAGCTTTACCGGGCGCCCGGCACACCCCGGTTGGCCAAGGCATCGGCCCGTTCGTTGCCAGGGTCACCGGCGTGCCCCTTCACCCACCGCCATTCGATCTGGTGGCCAGCGCCGGCGATCAACACGTCCAGCTCTTGCCACAAATCGACGTTTTTGACCGGGGCCTTGGTGGCGGTTTTCCAGCCACGGGCTTTCCAGCCCGCCATCCACTCGGTGATGCCCTTGCGGACGTATTCGCTGTCCAGGTAAACCGTGAGGCGACAAGGGCGCTTCAAGGCTTTTAAGGCCTGGATCACCGCCATCATCTCCATCCGGTTGTTGGTGGTGACCGGTTCACCGCCCCAAAGTTCCTTTTCTTGGGCACCTGCCCGCAACAAAACGCCCCAGCCCCCAGGGCCAGGGTTGCCTTTGCAGGCACCATCGGTGTAAATCGTCACGTGGTTCACGCGCTCGGGTCTCCAGTCATGGCCCCCACAGAGGGCCGTTGCACCACCGCCACGGGGGCGGCAGCCACCCGTCGGGGTTTCCAGGCAGGGCCTAACAAACGCATGCCACGCACGCGCTTTACCGCCACCACAAAATAAACCGCACCCAGCACCGGCCACCAGCGCGGGCCCACCCGGTCCATCCATTCAAAACGCTGCAGCCATTTGTCGCTGTCAACCGCAGGCCGGTAGCAACCCAAGCGGAGCACCTCCACCTCAAAGCCCAACAAGCGCAACCAATCCCGCAAACGCCAATGGCCGATAAAGTCGCCCGCCTCCGGCAAAAACAACTGCCCGGGGCCTGTTTGCCATCCCACACGCCGGCACCAATGGGCCCGTTGCTGCCGCCACCCCCACAAACTGGTCGGGTTCAGGCCAGACACCACCACACGGCCCTCGGGCACCAACACACGCTCCACCTCGCGCAACACCTCGTGGGGGTCGGCACTCAGCTCCAGGGTGTGCGGCAAAGTCACCAAGTCCAGGGTCTGGGCTTGGAATGGCAAAGCGGCGGCATGGGTCACCAAATCCGGTGGGGCCGCCCACACCGCAGCCTCGGGCGCCGCCAGCCAGCGGTGGGGCATGCGGTTGGCCGCCAGGGTCTGGAGCTCTGGCAGCCCCAATTGCAGGGCGTTGTAGCCAAACAGATCAACCACCGCCTGGTCAAAACACGCCTGCTCCCACCCCAACAGGTACTGGCCTGGCGGGGTGGTGAACCAGGCCGACAGGTCTGGCCCGGGCGCCTCAACCAAGTCGGCCATGGTGCTGTTGGGGCGGTCAGGCTGGGGTGGCAGAGCCATCCAACTGGGGCTCTGCCCCACCCGGGTGATCGGCCATCACCGTGGCACGGATCATCTCCCGCATGGCCTTTTTTTCGTGGAAACTGAGGGTGCGCGACAGGCTGCGGCGCACCCGCAACAGCAAGTGCCT
>JBEBBB010000310.1:0-5057 GCA_041158605.1 Pseudomonadota bacterium | reverse complement strand
TCACACCCCTGCCCAAAGATATGATTTGATCGAGACGGCATTCCATCTGCACCGGGGCCGTGGCGATCCGAGGCACTGCCACATGGCGGCTGGGCAACAAGGGAATGCCCAACGCTTCAGGTTCACTCACCTCTGGTCCGAACTCTTGCGCGGTTCGGTGCATTTGCTCCATGTCTTGCAAAGTGGCCACATTGACCACAAATTCGCGTGTCGCCGCAATGTTGCGGGCCGTGTCCTTGACCTGTCCAGAGCCTGGGCGGGTTGCGATGTTGACGGCCAGCATGGGCGGGCTGGTGGCCACGTAGTTGTATGAGCTGAAAGGTGCCGCGTTGACCACACCATCAACACCGACCGATGTGATCCATGCAACTGGCCGTGGCACCACACAGCCCACTAGGAGTCGGTAGGCTGTTTCGGTATCAAGGCTGTCACCATCAATGCAAGAAAATGAAGTGTGCACAGGCATCAGGAAAGGTGTGGGGAATAAAGGCGGCAACCCTGGGGTTTCAGCCGTACAGGGCTGCCGGGTTGTGCCCCAAGATGCGGTCGACCAGAGCAGGATCGGCGGTCCAGTCGTGCAAACGCTGCAACCACGCGTGGGCATCGGGTTGGGGCTCTACCCGCAGGTGGGGCCAGTCGCTGCCCCACACCAAGCGATCGGGGTTAGCGGCCAACAGGGCGCGGTGAAACGGGCGCCCCACCTCCACATCGGCCACGCCCAGCAGGTTGCGGTACGCACACAACTTGACCCAAGTGCGCCCCCCCTCCACCAAACTGAGCAAGGTGGCAAAACCCGGGTCAGCCGCCCCTTGGGTCGCGTCAAAGCCCCCCATGTGGTCGATCACCACCGGCACCGGCAACTGGGCCAAGGTGTGGGCCAACGCGGGCAAGGCCCCGGTGTCGGTCCACAACTCGGCGTGCAAACCCGCATCCGCCAGGCGGGTCGCCAAAGCCACCAGGTCATCCACCGAGGCGCTGCCCGCAAAATTCGCCCCTGCACCGCTGCGGTGGCTGAAACGCACGCCCCGCACACCGCGGTCGCGCAGTGCCCGGAGGTTCCAGGTGGTATCGGCCCGCAAAACCACCACACCCCGCCACGCGGGGTGTGCGTCCAAGGTGTCCAGCAGCAGGCTGAAGTCGGTGCCGTAGGCGCTGGGGTGTACCAACACCCCATGCGCGCATCCCAACTGGGCCAACCGAACCTGGTAGGCCTGCGCGGTGGCTTCTGGGGGGGTGTAGCTGCGGTCCGGTGCGAGAGGGTACCGGTCGTAGGGGCCAAACACGTGGGCGTGGCAATCCCAATGGGCCACCAAACCGCTCACCGCCAGGCCTCCTGCGGCAGCGGAAACGCCGGTACCTCTCCTTCGGGCAGCGGGATTTCGTGGGCGTTGAGTGTCATCGCCACCATGGTGTAGTACCCCACCAGGGCGGTCAGCTCCACCACGGTGCGGGTGCCCAAAAGGGCCAGGGCCTCGGCGTAGGTGGCATCGCTCACGCTGCGGTGCTGGTTCAGCTCTTGGGCAAACCGCACCACCACAGCGGCGTCGGCCTCCAGGCCCTCAGGGGTGCGCTGGGCCAGCAAGGCCTCTATCACGGCCGGGTCGATGCCGATCTTGTCGGCCTCCAGCTTGTGGGCGTACCACTCAAAAGGCGACTGGCAAGCACGGCCTGTGACCAAAATGGCCAGCTCGGACAAGCGAGGGGGCAGGCTGGTGTTGTAGCGCAAAAAACCGCCCAGCGCCTGCCAATGCTCGGCCAGTTCCGGGCTGTGCAGCGCCGCGCGCAAGGGCCCCACGATTTTGCCGCGGCGGCCAGACACCACCTTGTCGTGGACCCGGCGCTGGGCCTCGTCCATTTGGTCGGGGGTGGGCAAAGAGATACGGGACATGGCAACTCCTGTGTACCCACAAGCTTAGCCCCTGCACCGACCCCTTCCTAGCGCCCAAACGGCATCTCAGCTATGCGGGACATGTCAGGTCGGCGGCCCCCACATGCCACTCTGCCCCATGTGCTCCACGATGGCACCGATGCGCCCCGCCACGGCGGTGACCGCGCGCGACGGCCCTTTGAGTTTGGCCATCGCCATGACAACCGTCCGCTGGAAAGGCGGGTTGGTCACGCGCGAGGCCTGCAAACGGCCATCGGCCACCTCGGACCACACCGCGTGCAAAGGCAACACGGTGTAAAGGCGCTCGTGTGCCACCAGCGACTTTTGCAAGGGCAGCGAGTCGGCCTCGATGGCGGGTGCCAGCGCCAGGTGTTCGCGCCGGGCCACCGCGTCCAGGGCGGTGCGCAAACCATTGGGCGCACTGGGCAAAATGAAGGGCAAACCGTCCAGGGCCGCAAACGGCACCTCGGCAGCGGCGGTCAGGCGGTCGCCCGGGGGGCCGATCAAGTAGCTGTCCACGGTTGCCAACACCTGCTCGTGCTCGGAGACCGCTGCGCCGTAACGGTACAAAATCGCGATGTCCACCCGGGCGTCGGACAACCACTCCTCCACCTGGCCGCTCGACCCCTCCAGGACCTTGAGCTTGACCTGGGGGTGGCGCTCGCGCAACTCGGTGAACAAACGCCCCACCAGCGGGTGGGCTATCGATGGCAACGACGCCACAGTCACCCGGCCAGTGGGCTCCCGCACCCCCCCCCGGATATCGGCCTCAAGCTGCTCGGCGGCCTCCAGCAGGGAGCGCACCTGGGGAAACAAGGTCTGCCCCACATCGGACAAGGCCACGCCCCGCCCGGTGCGGTTGAACAAACGCAAACCGCACTCCCGCTCCAGGGCGTTGATCTGCCGGCTCAGCAATGACTGGTTGCTGTCCAGGAACAAGGCCGCCCGGGTCAGGCTGCCCAGCTCACCGATGGCGACAAACGCACGCCACTTCTGCAGGTCGGCGGTAACGTCGAGTTTGAACTCGGTGGCTTTGGCACTGGTCATAGGGTTGTCTGCTCTGCGCGGTGGTTGTCCGCGCATTGTGCCCGCAACCCACCATTCGCAGGCCAGCCTCAGGGCGCGGTGCAGCGGAAACTGCTGGCCAGGTTCACATCGCCTTGCCCCACATAGGCGGCCACCTGGGGCCAGGTGCAGAGCATGCGTTGACGCCCAGGAAAAGCCGCTCCACTGGTGGCCAAGGTGTCGGGTGGTCGCCCTTTTTCGACCCAGTCGTACACCGCAGACACCGGGTCAAAGCGGTCCAGGCCCTGGCCGCCCCGGCAATGCTCCACACCCGGCGCCACAAAAAACCGGGCGAACTGTTTTGTGGCCTCGATGCCACCGTTGGCGGCCACCAGGTTCTGGTACCACCGCTTCACCCCAGAGGGGTTAACGAGCGAATCGGCGTTGCCCACATAGACGATGGTTTTGCCCTGCCGGGCCTTGAACCCACTGTAATCGGTGCCGTTAGCGCTGGTGGTGGCAGCGGACGCCAACAACCGGGCGGGGTCTTGGTCCACATCAAAGCGCAAATAGTCAAATGCGGGGTCAGGGGGTGTCATGAAGACCAACCGGATGGACTGGTTGGTGTACTTGGCAGCGTTGGGGGTTGCGGTGTTCGAGGTACCCAGCCAGTTGGCGCGCCAACTTTTGGACCCTATACCCGCATCCCAAGGGACACCGGGGTACAGCTGTTGGCCTGCGCTGTTGACCGGTCCGGCCATCACACGGTGCAAGGCACCCACCTGCTGGGGGCTCAAACACTGTGGCGTTTTGTCACCCGCACACTGCAACGGCGTCAGGTTCACCTTGCAAGCGTGGTGGTTCTCGACGGACCCATCTGTGACACCGTCGAGCGCGTCACACTGCGCCAACACCGCTTTGTTCACCAGTTCCAGATCGGCATCGGTATAGGCTTGGCTCATCACCCGCTCACCTTTGTCGTTGGGTGGAGCGATAGCCTGGAACGCCTGCAAAGCCACCAAGGACCCCACTTGTGCCAGGTGTTGCTCCAAGATGGGGGCCCCCGACACAATGCCATCAAAGTGTTGGGGGTAGCGTTGTGCCGCCACCATGCCCTGGCGCCCGCCGCCCGAACAACCCACAAAATAGGCGTACCGAGCGGGTTGCCCGTAAAACCGTTCAACCAGTGTTTTGGCCTGAACCGTGACGCGATCGACCGCGTTGTAGCCCCAATCGATGCGCGCTTGGGGGTCCAGACCAAAACTGGCGTCCCGCGTGCTGGTGCCTGTGTGACCTGTGTCGGTGGAGGCCACCGCCGCCCCCTGGGCCAAGGCGGGGGTCACACCGGGGTGCAGCAACCCATAGGCAGGGCGAACCACCCCATCCACACCACCACCACCCTGAAACTGGAACCGCCCGTTCCAGGGAACGGGCAGGCGCAACTCGTAGCGTATCGCGTAGGGTTTGCCATCTGCGCCCAGGCGGGGCGCTATCGCCGCTTCAACCAGGCAATGCGCGGGCATGGGCACCCCGGCATCCACCACCTCACCCACGCCGACAAACCGGGTGGAGGTGATGCGGGTGTTGTCCAGCACCAGCGCCTGCAGAGCCTGGCACGCGCTGACCGCGTCGCCAGGCCCAGGCGTTTGGGCCCACGCCGCAGCGCCGCCCAAGCCCACAACAACCCCCACCCAAACCCACCGCTTGACCTGTTCCATGCGATCTCCTTTAACCTTGCTCATCCAACGTGATGTTGGCCTGCTGCGCCACGGTTTTCCAGGCCCTGAGGTCGCTGGACACGAACTGCGCAAACGCGGGGCCTAACAACGGCGCAGGGTCCAGCCCCAGGTCTTTGAGCTTTTGGCCAAACGCTGGATCGGCCATGGTTTTCTCCAACCCACTGGACAGGCTGGTGGCCACCGAAGGTGGCAATTTGGCCGGGCCGGCCACGCCCCACCAATTCACGACCAGCAGTTTGGGCTGACCCAACTCCGGAGACGCGGGCACGTCTGGTAGCAGGGCGTTGCGCTGCTTGTCCAGCACCGCCAGCACCTTCACACCCCCCTCTTTCAACAGCGGGGCGATGCTGCCAGGGCTCACCAACGAGGCGTCGATGTGCCCTGCGCGCAGATCGTTAAGCACCTGGGCGGCACCTTTGTAAGGC
>JBEBBB010000309.1:0-18692 GCA_041158605.1 Pseudomonadota bacterium | reverse complement strand
CGTTTGGCAGCGTTGACAGCCCCGGTGCTCTTGGTGGCTGGCCAGCAAACCCAACCGGTGCACAAGGCCATTTTCAACAACCTGTCGGCCCGCATGCCACAGGCCCAATCGGTTTGGGTGGACGGTGCGGGCCATTCGGTCTCCCGCGACCAGCCAGAGGTCTTTAACCGCTTGGCCTTGGACTTTTTGGCCCGCTCAGATCAGGGGTGCCAGGTCGACACCACCTTGGGCGTGTCGTCGGAGCGGGCGCCCGCCAGCGCATAAGACAGTTGGTTCGCCGCATCGATCACGGTGCGCGCGTGGGCGATCAGTTGGACCTTGTCCAGCCGGGCGGCCGGGCCTGAAATGCACATCGAGCCCAAGAGCCGCCAATTGAGCCCGAACACCGGCGCCGCCACACTGGACACCTGGGGGTCGCGCTCCCCCATCGACAGGTGGTAACCCCGCCGCCGTATGCCTTCGTACACCTCACCGGGTTCACCGGAGAACGCCAAGATCACCTGGCCCGGGGCGCCCAGGTTCAAGGGCAAGCGCATGCCAATGCGCACGTGGTGCCGCACCGACTGGGGCCCTTCCACCCGGGCGATGCAGGCCCGCTCGTCGCCCTCGCGCACGTAAAACGACGCGCTTTCCTGGGTGGTTTTTGACAGTTCGCGCAGCGTGGGTTCGACCACGTTGTTGATGTCAAACCCGGCTTGGTAACGGGCCCCCAGCCAGCCCGCTGCGGGGCCCAGCCGCCACTGCCCCTCCTCGCGCTGGACCATGTAGTCGGATTGCGCCAGCGTGCGGGCCAAGCGCAGCACCGTGGAGTTGTGCAGCCCCGTGCGGCGGCTCAATTCCGCCAGCGTCAGGTGGCGCTCGCCGATGCGAAAGGCTTCCATGATTTGCAAGGCGCGGGTGACTGCAATCACCCCGCCTTCGGTGGAGGGCTCGGTTCGGTCGGATGGGGGTGTTTGTTGTGCCATGAAACATGTTTCGCTGTATGAAGTGGCATTGTATGGGTTGAAACACATTCCTACAATCGCCACACCAGCCAACCGGCCACAACCACAGGAGACGTTTGATGCATACCACCACCACCACCCGCCGCGCCCTTTTGGCCTTGATCGCCTTGGGCGCCACCGCCACAGGCGCGTGGGCCGACACCTGGCCCAGCAAACCCATCCGCGTGACCGTGCCCTTTCCCGCTGGCGGCGGCACCGACATGATCGCCCGTGACGTCACCAACAAGATCACCAACGCGGTCCCCTGGACCTTTGTGGTCGAGAACAAACCGGGTTCGGGCGGCAACTTGGGCATCGACGCGGTGGCCAAAGCCGCCAGCGATGGCTACAGCTTGGTGGTGGGCCAGACAAGCAACTTGGCGATCAACCCCTCGTTGTACAGCAAGCTGCCTTACGACCCGGTGGCAGACCTGGCCCCGATTGGTCTGATTGGCAATTCGCCCCTGTTGGTGGTCACGGCGGTGAACTCCCCCTACAAAACCTTGGCCGATGTGATCAACGCCGCCAAGGCGCAGCCTGGGGCCATCAATTACGCGACCTCCGGCAACGGCACCGTGGCCCACTTGGCCACCGAGTTGTTGCAGCGCGAAGCGGGTGTGAAGTTCACCCACATCCCCTACAAAGGCGCGGCCCAAGGCATCAACGACGTGATGGGTGGCCAGGTGCAGTTGTATGTGTCCTCTGTGCCCACCCTGCTGGGGCATGTCAAAAACGGCAAGATGCGTCCCCTGGTGGTGACGGCCGCGAAACGCACCGACGACCTGCCCCAAGTGCCCACCGCGATCGAGTCGGGCTACAAGGGTGTGGAGGCCGTCACCTGGTTTGGTTTGCTGGGCCCCGCGCGTTTGCCCGCCAGCACCGTGGCCGCTGTGAACGCCGAACTGAACAAGGCGTTGGCCGCCCCCGACCTGCGCAAAAAGTTGGAAGACCAAGGCCTGGAGGTCACCCCCAGCACCGCCGACCAGTTTGGCAAGTTGATCCGCGCCGACATCACCAAGTGGGCGCGTGTGGTCAAAGAGTCGGGCGCGAAGATCGACTGAGAACCCCATCTGATTTCACCAAGGACCGCCCCATGACCCCCGACATCGTGACCGACTTTCAACGCGTGCCCGCCGACCAGGTGGCCCAAACCGATGGCTTGCAAGCCGCCATCTTGGCAGACGTGGGGGGCCGCCGGGGCACCATGCACGGCCGCATCCAGGCCCTGCGACCCCGCATGCGGGTGGCCGGTCCGGCTCTCACCGTGGAGGTGCGCCCGGGTGACAACCTGATGATCCACGCCGCCATCGCTCTGGCCCAACCGGGTGACGTGCTGGTGATCGACGGCAAGGCGGACCAGACCTCTGCCTTGATGGGCACCATCATGATGACCGCTTGCAAACAGCGGGGCATTGCCGGTGTGGTCGTGGACGCCGCCGTGCGCGACAGCCTGGAAATCGACGAGATGGATTTCCCGGTGTTTTCCGTGGGCACCAACCCCAACGGCCCCACCAAAAACATCGGTGGGCGCATCGGCCACCCGGTCAGTTGTGGCGGTGTGGTGGTCAACCCCGGCGACCTGGTATTGGCCGACGCCGATGGTGTGGTGGTGGTGGAACGTGCCCAGTTGGCGGCCTTGCTGCCCGTGGCCCACAAAAAGGTCCAGGACGAGGCCAAACGCATCGCCCAAATCCAGCAAGGCAACACCGCCGCCTCGTGGCTGAACGCCTCGCTGGTAGCGGCCGGTGTGCTCAAGGCCGGAGAAACCCTGTGAGCGCGCGCCCGGTCATCCTGGTCACCGCGGCCGATTTGGCCCCGCAGGCCTTGGCCTTGTTGCAGGGTTACGAGGTGGTGTTTGCGGGCAAAACCCCGCAGCTCACCGATGTCGTGGCCCTGGCGCGGCAGCACAACCCGGTCGGCATCATCGTGCGCTACAGCGGGGTGAACGCCGAGGCCATGGACGCCGCCCCAGCCTTGCGGGTGGTGTCCAAACATGGCAGCGGCACCGACACCATCGACAAAACCGCTGCGGCCGAACGCGGCATCGCGGTGACCGCCGCTGTGGGGGCGAACGCCGCTGCCGTGGCGGAACAGGCCCTGGCCTTGCTGCTGGCCTGTGCGAAGTCGGTGGTGCAGTTGAACGACCGCATGCACGCGGGCCATTGGGACAAGGCCACCCACAAAAGCGTAGAACTGTGTGGCCGCACCGTGGGTGTGGTGGGCTTGGGCGCGATTGGCCTGCGCTTCGCCAAAATGGCCGACGCCATGGGCATGCGGGTGATCGGTTTCGACCCCTACGCCCGCAACCTGCCATCCCACGTGCAGCCGGTTGACCTGGACACCCTGTGGCGCGAATCCGATGCCATCTCGCTGCACTGCCCACTGACCCCCGAGAACAAAGGCCTGCTCAACGCCGACACCCTGGCGCTTTGCAAGCCGGGTGTGCTGGTGGTGAACACGGCCCGTGGTGGCCTGGTTGACGAGCCGGCCCTGTTGGCCGCGGTCCAATCGGGGCACGTGCGCATGGCCGGTTTGGACAGCTTTGCCGTGGAGCCCATGACCGCGCCCCACATCTTCCACCACCAACCCGGTTTGGTGCTCAGCCCCCACATCGGCGGGGTCACCAGCGACGCCTACGTGAACATGGGCGTGGCCGCCGCGCAAAACACCCTGGCGGTGTTGGCGCAGGCACCCGCCGTGGCCACGGCTTGACACCTGGGGGTCGCATGGACACCCCCCGCTGGAAACACGCCCCACCCGGCAGCCACTGGGGCGAGTTTGGCCCCAACGACCAGCGCGGCCGCATGAACCTGGTGGACGCCCACAAGGTGCGCCAAGGGGTGGCCGAGGTGCGGGAAGGCCTGACCTTCTGTTTGTCGCTTCCACTGGACGTGCCAGGTGGCCAGCGCATGAACCCCCGGCGCCTGGCACCCCGCCGCTACAGCGTGTTGCGCGATGGCGCCAGCGCGGGCCAACAGGGGTTTTGCTGGTCCTACCAAAACGAAGATCCCGATCTCACCGATGTCGTCAACGACGACGTGGTGTTGATGAGCCTGCAGTACTCCACCCAGTGGGATAGCCTGGCCCATGTGGGCAGCCGGTTCGATGCCGATGGTGATGGCGTGGCGGAAGCGGTGTTTTACAACGGCTTCAGGGCCGGTGTGGACATCCGGCCTGGCACCGAAGACCCCCATGCCACCGAACCTTGGGCGCGTTACCCAGAGCCCCAAGCGGGCGTGCTCGGTATCGAGGGTTTGGCCGAACACGGTGCCCAGGGCCGGGGGGTCATGCTCGACCTGGAGCACCACCTGGGCCGCCAGCGGCAAGCGGTGGGATACGACCGCTTGATGCGCATCCTGGAGGCCGATGGTGTGGCGGTCGAGGTGGGTGACATGGTGTGTGTCCACACCGGTTTTGCCGACACCCTGTTGGCCATGAACCGCGAACCCGATGTGGCCCAACTGCACGCCACGGGCAGCGGTTTGGATGGCCACGACCCCAAACTGCTCAACTGGATCACCGACACCCGCTTGGCCTGTTTGATGGCCGATAACCCGGCTGTGGAGCTGGTGGTGCCCAAGCTGGCCAGCCCGTCCCAGCCTGGGGCGGCCCTGCGCCAACCCCGCCTGCCGTTGCACGAGCACTGCCTGTTCAAAAACGGTATCCACCTGGGCGAGTTGTGGCACCTGACGCCCCTGGCCCGTTGGCTGCGCCAGCACCACCGTTACCGCTTTTTGCTGACCGCACCCCCCTTGCGTTTGCCCGGGGCGGTGGGGTCCCCCGCCACGCCCATCGCCACGGTTTGAGGCCCGTGGGTGGGTTTTTCTGATCACAACAAGGAGACAAGACATGCCGAACGCATCCCAGGGCCGTTGGCCCGCTTGGGTTGGTGTGGGTGCGGCCCTGGTGGCCGTGTGGGGTGGCGCTGCTGCTCAACCGGCCTGGCCCACCAAACCCGTGCGCCTGGTGGTGGGGTTTGCCGCAGGCGGCCCCACGGACATCGTGGCGCGGGCTTGGGCCGAACAGGCCACCAAAGGCCTGGGCCAACCGGTGGTGGTGGACAACAAGCCCGGTGCCAACACCATCATCGCGGCCGAGGCGGTGGCCAGTGCCACCGACGGGCACACCCTGTTGATGGCCGCCACCAACCACACCATGATCCCGGCGCTCTACAGCACCCGTGTCAAGTTCGATGCGGTCAAATCGTTCAAACCGGTGTGCCGCCTGGCCGCGGCCCCCACGGTGCTGGTTGTGGGCCCGGGTTTGCCGGTCAAAACCCTGGGCGAGTTTGTGCAGCGTGGCAAGGCCACGCCATTCGCCGTGACCTACGCCACACCGGGCATCGGCAGTTCTGTGCACTTTGCCAGCGAGTTGTTCGCCCGCCAGGCCGGTGTGAAGCTGACCCACGTGCCGTACAAAGGGGCTGCGCCAGCCGTGGCCGATGTGATGGCGGGACAGGTGGACGCCTCGTTCGCCACCTTGGGGTCGGTGTTGCCCCAAATCAAGGCCGGTAAACTCACCGCCCTGGCTGTGGCCAGCCCCAGCCGCTTGCCCACACTGCCCGGTGTACCCACGTTTGACGAGGCCGGTGTCAAAGGTTATGCCGCCGACGCGTGGTATGGCCTGTTCGCCCCCGCAGCCACCCCTGACGCCGTGGTGGCCCAACTGCAGCGCGAGGCCCGCGCGTACGCCACCTCGCCCGCCGGTGCAGACAAATTGCGTGGGTTGGGCATGGAGCCCCTGCCCCAGTGCGGCGAGGCCTTTGCCAACGACGTGGCCCGTGAAACCGGTGTCTGGACCCAGATCGCCCAAGACCTTAAGTTGAAGGTCGATTAAAACCGGCGCCCACAAGCGATACCCCACCCGGAGACCAGGATCTATGACCAACCGCACCCCACACAGCACCCGCCGCCAGTTTCTGGCGGCTTGGGGCGCTACCACCACCGTTGCCGCTTTGACCGGTTGCGCGAGCACATCCACACCCCCGGTGCCACCCCCATTGGTGCCTCCCCAACCCCAACCCACCGCTGTGCCCCACTCGGCGGGTACGGCGGTGCCCCGTTTTGCGATGCCGGCGGGGGCGTGTGATTGCCACCACCACGTGTACGACCGCCGCTACCCCGCCCACCCCTCGGCCACCTTGTTGCCAGACGACGCCAGCGTGGCCGACTACCGCCTTTTGCAACAGCGCCTGGGTTTGCAGCGCCATGTGCTGGTGCAGCCGTCAACCTACGGCGTGGACAACCGCCTGTTGGTGGATACGCTCAAAGCCGCTGGCCCATCCAGCCGGGGTGTGGCGGTGCTTGACACCTCGGTTACCGACGCGCAACTGCGGGACCTGCACGCCGCCGGGGTGCGAGGCGTCCGATTCAACCTGAGTTTTTTGGTGGGCATCACCGCCGAGATGATGGAGCCTTTGGCTCGGCGTATCGCCCCGCTTGGGTGGCACCTGCAGGTGAACGGAACGGCCGACCGTCTGTTGGCGGTGGCCGGGTCACTGCGGCGCTTGCCTTGCCCGGTGGTCTTCGACCACATGGGACAGTTGCCCCAGCCGCAAGGCCTCAAACACCCTGCCTTCGCGCTGTATGCCGAACTGCTAGGCAGTGGCCGGGCGTGGTTCAAGCTGTCGGGGGCCTACCTCACCAGCAAGCGGGCCGACATGTCCGACGTGGCGGTGGTGGCGCGCGCCCTGATCGGCCTGGCGCCCGAGCGCATGGTCTGGGGCAGCGACTGGCCACACCCCACCAAAAAGGCCGCCGACAAACCCGATGACGCGGCCGTGCTCAACCTGTTGGATGACTGGGCCCCCACAGCGGCCATCCGAAACCGCATACTGGTGGACAACCCCGCCCAACTGTACGGTTACTGAGGCCCGCCATGTTTTGTTTGACCCCACCAACGGTTCGCGCTTTTCAGACGTTCACGTCGCTGCCCCAGCGGTTTCGGCAACCCCGCCCCACCGCTTGGAGCGACGCCAACATGGGAGGGCGGGTGTTGGACGCGTTTTTGGAAGGGCCGGTGTTTGACAGCACCGGCCACCTGTACGTGACCGACATCCCGTATGGTCGGGTGTTCCGCATCGACCCCGCTGGCGCTTGGGACCTGGTGGCCCAGTGGGATGGTGAGCCCAATGGCCTGAAGTTTTTAAGCCCCAACGAGCTGTTGGTGACCGATTACCGCAACGGTTTGGTGGTGGTGAACACCACCACCGGCCAGGTGCGCGCCCACCTGGAGCGCCGCAACAGCGAGCGTTTTAAAGGGGTGAACGACCTGGTGTTTGACAGCCGTGGCCACCTCTACTTCACCGACCAGGGGCAAACCGGCCTGCACGACCCCACCGGCCGGGTGTACCGCCTGGCACCCGATGGCCGCTTGGACCTGTTGCTGGCCAACGTGCCCAGCCCCAACGGGGTGGTGTTGTCACCGGACGAGCGGTTTTTGTTCGTGGCTGCCACCCGGGGCAACTGCGTGTGGCGCATGCCCTTGTTGGCGGATGGCAGCGTGTCCAAGGCCGGCCAGTTTTTCACGTCCTACGGGCCCAGCGGGCCCGATGGTTTGGCCATGGACGCCGATGGGCGTTTGTTGGTGGCCAACCCTGGCCTGGGGTATGTGTGGGTGCTGAACCACCGGGGTGAGGTGGCCGAGGTGTTGACCGGGCCCCCTGGCGCGTCGCTCACCAACCTGGCCTTTGGCGGCCCGGACCGGCGCACGCTGTTTTGCACCGACGCCACCCACCACAACATCCTGTGTTTGGAGATGCCTGTGCCGGGGGTGCCGGTGCACACCGGTGGAGTGCCTTCAGGTGCCCAGTAGCCACCCGATGTGGTCTTGCCACTTGGGCAATTCCACGCCCGACGCCATGTGGCCGTAAGGGCTGTCCAACCGCACGTAGCGTGTGGGGGCTTGCACCCGGCCGAGCAGGGCTTCGGTGCCGCTGTTGGCCGGAAACAGCCGGTCTGTGGTGCATTGAACCATCAATACCCGCGCCCGGATGTGGTCCACGCGGGGCCGCACGTCAAAGTGTTCGGCCGCGTCCGCCAGCACCACCATGCTGTTGGGGTCGAACTGTGACGCCCATTGGCGGCACGTTGCCTGGATGGTGGCTTCGCGCTCAACGGGGTCGGGTATCCGGGTGCTGTAGAGCCGGTCCAAGCCATAGTTGATGAGCGTTTGAAAGCGCATCTCGACCATGGATTCGAACATGCCGCCGTGGTCGTGGTACCACCCACCGTGCCATTGGGGGCTGTTGGCCAGCCGTTCCACTTGGGCCTGCCGGGTTTGCCCGGCTGGTCGTGCAAAGTCCGATGCGATCACGCCGATGGCATCGACCATGGTGGGGTGGTCCAGCGCCCACTGCAGCGATTGGAACCCCCCGTATGAGGGGCCCAACACGGCCTGCAAATGGCGCACACCCAGGTCGCTCAACAAGCGGTGCTGCACCGCCACGATGTCTTCCAGGCGGATGGCAGGAAAATCAGGCCCCCATGGGCGGCCCGTGCTGGGGTTGGTCGAACCGGGGCCCGTGGTGCCAAATGACGAACCCAGCATGTTGGACGCCACCACAAAGTAGCGGTCGGTGTCCAGCACTTTGCCGGGGCCCACGATGGACGCCCAGGAGCCCTCGGCCACCAGGTGGCCGGGATCGATCATGGTGTGCGCGCTGGTGAAACCGTGGGTGACCAAAACGGCGTTGGTGCCATCGGGGTTCAGGCGGCCTTGGCTGGTGTAGGCCACTTGAACCCCGGGCAGCACCTGCCCCGAGCCCAACACCCAATCACCGATGGGGTGTAACGTGCCAGCCGTCATTCTTTTTTGATGCCTGCAGCTTTGACGGTTTGTGCCCACTTGGCACTGTCTTTGACCAAGTGTTGGCGGAAGGCCTCTGGGGTGGAGGCCACAATTTCCGAGCCTAGGCTCTCAAATTTGGCTTTCACTTCGGGTGTGGCCAACACCTCGCGCACGGCGGTGTTCAAACGGGTCACGACGGCGGCTGGTGTGTCCTTGGGTACAAACATGCCATTCCACTCGTAGACCTCGTAGTTCTTGACGGCCGATTCGGCGATGGTGGGCACATCGGGGTACAGCTGGTGGCGCTTGCCAGAGGTGATGGCAATGGCTCGCAACAACCCGCTTTTCACATGGCCCGATACCGCCGGGAGGTTGCCAAAACCCACGTCGATTTCGCCGGCAATGGCGGCGGCCAGTGCAGGCCCGCCACTTTTGTAAGACACGTGCACCATGCCCGCACCTGTGGCCTGGTTGAACAGCTCGGCGCCCATGTATTGCACGGTGCCTTGCCCACCCGAACCAAAGTTGATCTTGCCCGGGGACTGGCGGCCAGCTTTCACCAGGGCTTCCAGGTTGCCGTAGGGCGAGCTTTTGGGCACCAGCACAAACATCGGGGTCACACCCACCAAGGTCACGGGGACCAGGTCTTTTTGGGGGTCGTAGGGCAGCTTTTGCAGGTGCGGGTTGATCGAAAAAGGTGTCGCGGTGTAGAGCACCGTGTAGCCATCACCAGCGGCCTGGGCCACCGATGCCTCGCCAATCATGCCGCTGGCGCCCGCCTTGTTTTGCACCACCACCGAGGTGTTGAGTTTGGGGCCCAGGTGTTGCGCGATCAGGCGCGACAAGGCGTCGGCCGTGCCGCCAGGTGCGTAAGGCACCACCAGGGTGATGGGTTTGTCGGGCCAGGCGGCCTGGGCCGTGGTGGCCATGAGGGTGCAGGCAAGGGCGCCACTGGCGAGCAAGGCAAGGGTGTGTCGGCGTTTCATGCGGTCTCCTGTTTGTGGGCTGTGAGCAGGAGGGACTGTAGAGAGGTTTGCCAGCCCGTGCAACGGCACTTCGTTTGGTGAAATGTCTTTCGGTGTGTGGAAAATATGGATCTGGTTATCCGCCAACGTCTTTCAGCGTTTTTCTGAACAGCCGCAAGGCTTCTTGCGCCGCAGGGCCTATGTAGCCGCCCCGCCGGTAAGCCAGGCCGACTTGGCGATCTGAGCGCCACCCACCCACTGGGCGGACGGGTGCAAGCTCAGCTGCATTGGGTTCTCGTGCCATGCAACGTGGCATCAGTACCACCGCCTGGATTGCCAGGGCAATGGATACCTCACGAGAAGAGGACTGATAAAGCACCGTTGGTTGAGGCGCTGTGAGTCCGTGGTCCTCGAAATTGCGCATGTATTCTGTGAATGAGGACGTTTGACGGCCTGTGACAACCCAGCGTGCCTTTGCCAGGTCTTGCCAGGAAGCAGCCTTTCGGGGATGTGTGAGTGGGTGGCCTTCCGGGGCCATGGGCACCATAGGGTCACTGGTGCACGGTTCCCACGCTATTCCCTCGTCGGGTGGTTGGAACAAACCGAAGGCCACAAAATCCAACTCGCCCAAGGCGACCTCGCGCCGCAGCGAGTCCGTCATACCGCCCGTGACTTGAATCTTGATGCCACGGGCCACCATCTGTTCGACAACCGGCACCACACAACGATCCGGGATGCCATTGCCGATGCCGATCCGCAACGTGCCCGCTTTGGCTTGTCGCAAGTCGCGCATTTGGGCGTACAGGTCCTCAGCCGCGAGGTCCATGTTTTGGGCCAGTTGGAGAAATGCCGTGCCGATTTCGGTGGGTCGCATACCCCGCGCCAATCGCTCGAACAGGTGCACCTTGGTTTGCCGCTCAAGGCGAGTGATGGCCTTGCTCACAGTACCCGGCGCCAGGCCCAAGCGGACGGCTGCGGCGGACACGCTTTTTTCGCGCCCCACCACAACAGCAATATGGAGATCATTCAGGTCCATGGTTTTCCAATATGGAAACGATTTTCCCAGTATTTTGATTGCACATGTGGCGTACTGTTCCTAGAGTCTGCATGGTTGAACCATTTTTACAACTCAGGAGACATCCACATGAACATGCAAAAGGCCTTGAGCTATCTGACAGCGTGTGCGCTGACCACAACCCTTTTTTGGGGCGCGCCGACAGCCTGGTCGCAAGACACGTTCCCCTCTAGGCCGGTGACTGTCATCGTGCCTTTTGGTCCAGGCAGTGGCACAGACATCGTGGCCCGCATTTTGGCCAAGGGCATGTCCGAACAACTCCAGGTGCCTGTTATCGTCGACAACAAGGTCGGTGCAAACGGCGCCATTGGTGCCCAGGCGGCTGCAAAGGCGAAGGCTGATGGGTATACCCTGGTGATTGGTAGTGCCACGACACATGCCGTGAATTTTGGATTCTTCCCTGGCAAGTTGGGTTACGAGCCCGAGCAGTTTCAAGGTGTGGGTGGTTTGTCTTTTAGCCCGGTGTCTCTTTACGTGGAGGCCAGTTCGCCTTGGAAATCCATTGCGGATCTGGTGACGGACGCCAAACGGAACCCGGGCAAGTACAACTGTGGCAGCGGGAACGCGGTTACCCAAGTGGCTTGCGAAATGTTTCGCCAAGAGGCAGGGATTCAGGCCACCAACATTCCGTATAAATCGAATCCCCAATCCCTGACCGATGTGGCAGGGAAACAGGTGAGTTACGCTTTTTCAGATGGTGGTGCGGCACAAGCGTTTGTGGAGGGCAAGCGTTTGCGTCCATTGGCCGTTGCCGCTGCGGTGCGCAATGTCACTATGCCTGATGTATTGACCTTCCGTGAACAAGGCATGCCCCATTTGGAGTTCACGGCCTGGGTTGCAGTTTTTGCACCCACGGGTGTTCCAGCTCCGGTGCTTGAGCGGCTTAACGCTGCAGTTCGCAAAGCCACAGAGGTACCCGAAATGATTCAACAGGTGTCCAAAAGTGGTGGCACAGCCATGCGTTTCAACAGCAGTACCGAGGTTCAGACTTTTTACAAGGCAGAGGTTACCCGCTGGGCCAAGTACGTCAAAGACAGTGGTGTGAAACCGGAGCAGTGAAATGACCGAGAACCCTGGTCTCTCAAAGGGGCCGTTTGATGGCCTGACCGTGATCGATTGGACACATGTTTTGGCGGGCCCTTTTGTGGGGTACCAGTTGGCACTGCTCGGCGCAGATGTGATACGCATTGAGCGAGCCGACGGCGACGACATGATCCGAGCCAAGGCGACGGACCCCGTGTTGGCTCGGTTAGGACTGGGCGAGGCCTTTATTACCCAAGGTTCTGGCAAGCGGAGCGTGGCGCTGAACATGCGGGACGAGCGGGCGCGGCGTGTTATGGACGCACTGCTGGCAAAGGCTGACGTGCTGGTGGAGAACTTTCGGCCAGGGAAACTGGCCCGCTTGGGGTTTGAACCGGCGTTGTTGATTGAGCGGTATCCCCGGCTGGTGGTTTGTTCTGTTACGGGTTTTGGTCAGGGTTCCGATAAGCGGGCTTATGACCATGTGATCCAAGCTGCAAGTGGTTTGATGGCCACCAATGCCGGTAGCGATGGGCGCCCCCAACGTATAGGCTTTCCGATCGTGGATTATGCGGTCGGGCAGCAAGCGGCACTCGCGGTATCGGCCGCGCTGTTGCGTCGCGAGAGGGATTCCACACGCCAGAGGGGGGAATGGGTTCAGGTGTCCATGATGGGGGCAGCGTTGGCGCTGATGGCTCCTGCTTACGCCACGCCATGGGTGAGTGGTGTAGAGCCGCCCAGGTCCTCGGCCACAGCTTTCTCTGGCAACCCCTTGTCCGGTACCTTCCTCGCCAGTGATGGGTACATCGCAATTGTCTGCAATGCCGCTGACCAGAGCGAAGCGCTGGTGAAAGCGCTTGCCACCACAACGGCATCGACAGAAGAGGTTCAGGCGCTGGGGCACGCCGCACGTGAGGGAGACATCGACGGTACCCAACGTATCTTGGGTGCTGTTCTGTCGCGTCGGTCCGTGGCCGATTGGGTGGTTGTGTTGACTGGTGTGGGTGTGCCCGTTTCGTCTGTCAATAGCCCCGTCGAAGCGGCACGCAGCGTCGCTGGCAGCTGGCCAGTGGTCACAATGCAATTGCCGGATGGGCCACGCCAGACCCAAGTGCCTGGTATCGGTTTCGAGTCAACAGAGGCCTTGACCGTTGGTCTCACGCCTCCAGTGCGGCGGGGGCAACACACACGCGAAGTTCTTGAACAGGTCGGGTTGGATGCTGGTACCGTCGACTCCCTGTTCGCTGAGGGCGTGGCTGTTGAGCCTTCGGTTTGACGTATGTTCTAACGTAGGCCTCGGGCCCTTGCCGCTGTTTGTTGCGCTATCCGAATCAGGCGCACGGCTTGTGTTGCTGGATTGGAGCGAAAAACCATGAACAAGCAGCCCATTGAATCTGCACGTGACGCTGACTTGCGCTTCTTCCAGCAGGCCATGGATCGCGCCGCACTGCGAGCCCGTGAACTGGTGCGGCAGACGGGCACGGCTTTGGTGGTCAGCCATGAAGGCGTTATTGAGTTGATCCGTTTTGATGCTGGGCCAGCTCCAGCTTCCGGTACAACGTCTGCCGGCTGATGCCCAACAGCCGTGCCGCCTGCGAGATATTGCCCCGGCAGTTCTCCAGGGCCTGCTGGATGGCCAGGCGCGACAAGGCTTCCAGGTTGTGGGGCGCGCGTGGGGTGTGGGCTTGCGGGGTGGCCCGGGCGCCCCGGCGCAGCTCGGCCACACAATCATCGGCCAGGTGGGTCCAGTCGATGGTGTCTTCGTGCGGGTCCAGCATGGCGCAGGCGGTGCGCAGCACGTTGGCCAGTTGGCGCAGGTTGCCGGGCCAGTGGTGTTGGGCCATGGCCTGTTGCAGGTTGGGGGCCAGTTGCAGGGGGCGGTTGGGTTCGATTTGGGCCAGCAGGCCGTCGGCCAGGGCCACAAAATCGCTGCGTTCCCGCAGCGGTGGCAGGGTGATGGCCAGCCCGTTGATGCGGTAGTACAGGTCGCTGCGGAACAGGCCGTCGGCCACGGCGGCGGGCAGGTCCCGGTGGGTGGCGCAGACCAGGTCGAAGTCCACCGCCACCGGCTTGCCCCCACCCAGCGGCGTGACCTGCCGTTCTTGCAGCACCCGCAGCAGCCGGGTTTGGAGGCCCAAGGGCATGTCGCCGATCTCGTCCAGAAACAGGGTGCCCCCGTGGGCTTCGCGCAGCAGCCCGGTCCGCCCTTCCCGACGCGCGCCGGTGTAAGCCCCTGCGGTGTGGCCGAACAACTCGGCTTCGATCAGGTTCTCGGGCAAGGCCGCGCAGTTCACGGCCACAAACGGCCCAGCCCGCCGCGGGCCGCTTTGGTGGGCGGCGCGGGCGAACCATTCTTTGCCCACACCGGATTCCCCTTGGACCAGCACCGGGATGGGTTTGCCCAGCACCCGGCGGGTTTTGTCCGCGGCGCTGCGCCAGCGGGTGTCACCGGTGTCCAGCGCGGCCAGCGCGTCCGCGGGTGGGCCCCCGGCGCGGTGGTGGGCTGCCCGTGTGTGTTGACCCTGCACCAGGCTGTGGTCCAGGTGAACCTGGGCGTAGACCACCCGGTCACCCCGCAGCACCAGTGGTTGCGTCGCGCCAGGCTGGCGGTGGTGGCGCTGCACCAGGTCTTCCAGCCGGCAGTTGGCCCAGTCTTCGATCGACACGGCCCCCAACTGCGCGGCTTGCAGCCCCAGCAGGGCCAGCGCGCTGCGGTTGGCCTGCAAGGTCCAGCCATCGGGTGACAGCGCGACAATGGCCTCGGCCATGGTGCCGATGCCCTCGGGTTGTGTGTGCAGGTGCAAACGGATGGCGTGGGCTTGCCCGGTCAGCAGGCGGTTTTCGATCATGCGGGCGGCGGTGTTGACCAGCCCTAGGGTGTGGGGGTGGCCGCCCCGGTACTCGCCCGACATGTCAAGAACGCCCAACAGCCGCCCCTCGCCCGACAAGATGGGGGACGCGGCGCAGGTCAAGAAACCGTGTCGCTCCAAGTAGTGTTCGGCGCCTTGCACCTCAACCGCGGCGCCCTCGGCCAAGGCGGTGCCTATCGCGTTGGTGCCCCGCTCGGCCTCGTGCCAGTTGGCACCGGGCGCCAGCGCCACGCGTTCGGCTTTCCCCAAAAAATACGGGTCGCCGTGGGTGTGCACCAGTGTCCCGCAGGGGGCGGCCAGCACCACCAGGCTAGGGTCGGGGCGCACCTGGTCCAGCAGGTAGGCCATCACCGGGCGCGAGTGGGCCAACAGGGCGTGGTGTTGGGCTTGCAGGTGGTGCACCTGGCGCTGTTCTAGGTTGTCCGGGGCCAGCAAACGGCCCATGGGTTGCAAACCCGCCGCCAAGCTGCGTTGCCAGGACTGGGCCAAACGGTCGTTGATCAACCCGGAGGGACACAGCCCGTGCGCCAGCAGGTGCTGGCGGGCCTGGCGCAGCGCGTGGGCCTGCGTGTGGGTGGGCATGGTGTCTCCTCGGCTTGTTTGCTGACCAGTATAGGCAGGGTGTGCCTGAGGTGGCAACGGCCCGAAGGGGTGTGACCGCACAACTGTCACATTCTGAGACACCTGTGTGGTTTTGAACCGTCACACAGCGCTTGGGGTGTGGCGTGGTTGTTGAAAAAATCCATACAAATCAAAGCACTTGATCTGTGGGGTGGGCTGGCACGGTTTGTGGTGTATGGCCCGTGCCGATTTGGCATGTTTGTGCAAGCACACCCACAGAGGACGACACCATGATTTACGCAGCCCCTGGCGCCGCTGGCGCCCCCATCAGCTACAAAAAACAGTACGACAACTTCATCGGGGGCCGCTGGGTCGCGCCGGTCAAGGGTCAGTACTTTGACGTGGTCACGCCCATCAACGGGCAGGTCTACACCCAGGCCGCCCGCTCGGGCGCCGAGGACATCGAGCTGGCCTTGGACGCCGCCCACGCCGCCGCAGACGCCTGGGGCAAAACCGATGCCGCCACGCGCAGCAACATCCTCTTGAAGATCGCCGACCGCATCGAAGCCAACCTGGAACAACTGGCGTACGCTGAGACCGTGGACAACGGCAAGGCCATCCGCGAAACGCTGAACGCCGACATCCCCCTCACGGTGGACCATTTCCGCTACTTCGCCGGTTGTTTGCGTGCCCAAGAAGGGGGTATCAGCGAGATCGACGAGAACACCATGGCGTACCACATCCACGAGCCATTGGGCGTGGTGGGCCAGATCATCCCCTGGAATTTCCCCATCCTGATGGCGGCGTGGAAGCTGGCACCCGCCTTGGGCGCGGGCAACTGTGTGGTGCTCAAGCCCGCCGAGTCCACCCCCATTTCCATCCTGGTGCTGGTGGAGTTGATCGCCGACCTGCTGCCCCCTGGTGTGTTGAACGTGGTGAACGGTTTTGGCCGCGAAGCGGGCATGCCCCTGGCCACCAGCAAGCGCATCGCCAAAATCGCGTTCACCGGGTCCACCAGCACCGGCCGCGTGATCGCCCAGGCCGCGGCCAACAACCTGATCCCCGCCACACTGGAGCTGGGTGGCAAAAGCCCCAACATCTTCTTTGCCGATGTGATGGACAAAGATGACGCCTTCTTGGACAAGGCGATCGAGGGCTTGGTGTTGTTCGCCTTCAACCAGGGTGAGGTCTGCACCTGCCCCAGCCGCGCCTTGATCCAGGAATCGATCTACGACAAGTTCATGGAGCGTGTGCTCAAGCGCGTGGCCGCCATCCAACACGCCAACCCGCTGGACACCAACAGCATGATGGGGGCGCAGGCCAGCAAAGAGCAGCTGACCAAAATCCTGTCGTACCTGGACCTGGGCAAACAAGAGGGCGCCGAGCTGTTGGCCGGTGGTGGCCAAGCCCACCTGGGTGGTGACCTGGAAGGGGGTTACTACGTGCAGCCCACGCTGTTCAAGGGCCACAACAAAATGCGCATCTTCCAAGAAGAGATTTTTGGCCCGGTGCTGGCCGTCACCACCTTCAAGGACGAGGCCGAGGCCCTGGCCATCGCCAACGACACCCTTTACGGCCTGGGGGCGGGTGTGTGGAGCCGCAACGGCAACGTGGCCTATCGCATGGGCCGCGCCATCAAGGCCGGCCGTGTGTGGACCAACTGCTACCACGCCTACCCCGCCCACGCCGCCTTCGGCGGTTACAAAGAGTCAGGCATAGGCCGTGAAACCCACAAGATGATGCTGGACCACTACCAACAGACCAAAAACCTGCTGGTGAGTTACAGCGAAAACAAACTGGGCTTCTTCTAAGACGGCCATGGTTGAACGTGTGGTGGCCACCGACGCGGCGCTGGCGCTCATCCGTGAGCTGCAAGCGCAGCATGGCGAACTCATGTTTCACCAGTCTGGCGGTTGCTGCGACAACAGCGCCGCCAACTGCTACTTGCCCACCGACCTCACCATTGGCGCCCAAGATGTGCTGTTGGGCCATGTGGGTGGGGTGCCGTTTTACATCGGCAAGGCGCAATACGCTTACTGGCAACACACCCAGTTGGTTCTCGACGTGATCGAAGGGCAGGGCGGTACCTTTTCTTTAGAGGGCCACACCGGGAAGGCTTTTCACACGCGCTCTCGGCTCTTCAGCGACGCCGAGTGGGCCGAGATCGAGCCCCAGGTGCTGCGCGACCTGGCCTGATGGCCGCGCCAGGGGTCAGGCCAGGCCCCAGTCGGCCCACACCGACATGTTGTGGGCGCCCAGGGCGGGCAGGTCCCCGCCCTGGCGCACCACACCCGGTACCGCCATGGCCATGCCCGGTACGCGGGTCGGGGCCCGCCCCGGGGCCGTGGCGTCCACGAACAGGTCGCCCGACACCCCGTTGTGCCCCGGGTGCACCTGTGACAGGCTGCGCACTGCACCCGCCACCACCCCAGCTTGGTTGAGCAGTGCGCACACCTCGTCGGGGGATTGGTCCCGCAAGGCGTCGCCCACCAAGGCCAGCAGGGCCGATCGGTGGCGCACCCGGTCGGCGTTGGTCGCGAAGCGGGGGTCTAGTGCCAGCCCCGGTTGCCCGATGGCCTGGCACAAGCGCACAAAGTGGTCGGGTGTATAGGCCGACAACATGATTTGCCCACCCTGGACCTGTACCAGCTCGGCGGCGGGGGCGGCGTTGGGTTGGCCGTTGCCCCGGCGCGTGGGCTCTTGCCCCATCAAACCGTACTCGGCCCAGGCTTGGGCCAAAGCCCCCACCGCCACGTCCACCAAAGTGACGTCGACCACCCCGCCCAACCCGGTGCGGCCCCGCCGCAACAGAGCGGCCAGCACGCCGGTGGCCAGGTGGTGACCAGAGAGCACATCCACCACGGTGAAGCCCACCCGCACGGGGTCGCGCTGGCCTTCGCCGTTCAAGCTCATCATGCCGCTTTCGGCCTGGGCGGCGATGTCCAGCCCCGGCCGGGTGCTGGCTGGGCCGGTTTGTCCAAACCCACTCACCTGCCCGTACACCAGGCGCGGCGCCTGTGTGGTCAGGGCCTGGGCGCCCAAGCCCACCTTCTCCATGGCCCCAGGGCGGGCGTTTTGCAAGACCACGTCGGCGGCCATGCACAAGGCCCGGGCCTGGGCCACATCAGCGGGCTGGCGCAGGTCCAGCACCACCGACCGTTTGCCCCGGTTGTAGGCGGTGAACATGGGGCCAAACCCGTCACGGCTCCAACCGAAGTGCCGGGCCGCGTCACCCCCAGGGGGTTCCACCTTGACCACGTCGGCCCCCAGGTCTGCCAGGGCTTGGCCCGCTGCTGGCACGGCAATGAACTGGCCAAATTCAACCACGCGCAGGCCGTGCAAAGGGGCTTCTGAGAGGGGGTGTGTCGGTGTCATGGGATTTTGATGATAGAAACGAAGTGGGCGGTGTGACCGCCGCGTGTCGCACAGC
>JBEBBB010000308.1:0-5087 GCA_041158605.1 Pseudomonadota bacterium | reverse complement strand
GGAGGTGGGCAGCAAAAAAGGGGTGAGCCTGTTTTGGCGCACGTTTTTGCTGCTCTCGGTGTTGTTGCTGGGCAGCATCGTGGGGTGGTTGCAGGCCTTCCGCACCTTGGAGTTCGAACCCAAAACCCTGCAAGGTGTGCACCAACTGGCGTCCCTGGTCAACCTGACGCGGGCGGGCCTGGTCCACGCCGATGCCATCGCGCGGGTGTCGCTGGTCAAGACGCTGGTCGACGAGGAAAACGTGCGCATCGCCATGCGCGAGCCCAGCGATACCTACCAGCCCTACGACCAGAACGACCTGGCCCGGCGCACCAGCGAGGTGCTGGCCGCGCGGCTGGGACCCGACACCCTGGTGGCCCGCGAGGTCAACGGGTTCAAAGGGCTGTGGGTGGGTTTCAAGATCGAGCAAGAGACCTATTGGCTGCTGACCGACCCGGAGCGCTTCGGGGTGACCGACGGCACCACCTGGCTGGTGTGGCTGGGCATGGCCGCGCTGTTGTCGCTGGCGGGTGCTGCGGCCATTGCCGGCCTGCTCAACCGGCCATTAAAACAACTGTCCTACGCCGCCAGCCGCGTGCGCGAGGGCGACTTTGCCGCCAGCCACCTGGACGAAAACGTGGCCACCAGCGAAATCCGGGCGGTCAATATCGGCTTCAACCGCATGGCGGAACAACTCAGCAAGGCCGACCAAGACCGGGCAGTGATGTTGGCCGGGATCTCCCATGACCTGCGCACGCCGCTGGCGCGGCTCCGGCTGGAAACCGAAATGAGCGTGCCCGATGTGCAAGCGCGCGGCCACATGGCCGCCGACATCGAGCAGGTGGACGCCATCATCAACAAGTTTTTGGACTACGCCCGGGCCGACCACCAGGAGCTGGAAAAGGTGCGGTTGCTCGAAGTGGTGGACGCTGCGGTGGGTTCGCTGGGACCCAAAAGCCCGGTCAAGGTCAAAAACCAGGTGGGACCCGACCTGTTTGTGCTGGCCGACCCCATCGAGCTGCGGCGCGTGTTCACCAACCTGCTGGAAAACGCGGCCCGTTACGGGAAAAGCGCCAACGGCGTGGCCGAGGTCGACATCGCCGCGAAACCGAACGACAGCTGGGTGCTGGTCAAGTTGCGCGACCACGGCCAGGGGGTCGAGCCCAGCCTGCTGCCACGGCTCACCCAACCGTTTTTCAGGGGCGACCCGGCCCGCACGGCGGCCAACGGTTCTGGGCTGGGGCTGGCCATTGTGGAGCGGACCATACACCGCATGGGCGGTCGGTTTGCGCTGGCCAACAGCACCTCGGGCGGCCTGGCCGCCCACATCAAACTGCAGAAGGCTTGACCAGCAGCACCACCGCCCGCGCTTCGATCGACAAGCCCTGGCCCACAGGCCCCAAACGCTCGGCGGTTTTGGCTTTGACATTCACCCGCTCGGGGGCCACGCCCAGGGACGCGGCGATGCGGTCTCGCATGGCAGCTTTGTAGGGCGCCAGTTTAGGCGCCTGCGCCACCACGGTGGTGTCCACGTTGGCCACCACCCACCCCAAAGCCGCCACCACCCGCAAGGCTTCGGTCAACAAGACCACCGAATCGGCGCCTTTGAAGCGGTCGTCGGTGTCGGGGAACAAGGTGCCGATGTCGCCTTGGCCAGCGGCGCCCAGCAAGGCGTCGGTGACCGCGTGCAGCAACACGTCGGCATCGGAATGGCCCAACAGCCCCGCGGTGTGGGGGATGTCGACCCCGCCGATCACCAAGCGCCGGCCTGGCACCAAAGCGTGCACATCCCAACCCTCGCCCACGCGCATGTCTGTAACGTTCATGACCGGTTTTGTACCAGAAGCGCCGCGGCCACGGCGAAATCATCGGGGTAGGTGACCTTGATGTTGCGGGCAGACCCCACCACCAACAGCGGCTGCAAGCCCTGGGCTTCCATGGCGCTGGCCTCGTCGGTGACCCCGGCGTAACCCGAGGGCCGGGCGCTCTCCAGTGCGGCCCAGAGCGGGCCCAAACGGAACATTTGGGGCGTCTGGGCCAGCCATTTGTCCGCGCGGTCCACCGTGGCCAGCACCCGGCCCGCCCCACCCGCCTTCAGGGTGTCGGGCAAGGGCAAGGCCAGCAGGCCCCCCACGCCATCGGTGGTGCAGGTGTCGATCAAGCGTTGCAGGTCCGCTGGGGCCAGCAGGCAGCGGGCGGCGTCGTGCACCAGCACCCAATCGCTGTCGGGCACGCCAGCCAACCGCAAGGCGGACAAGCCGTTGTGCACGCTTTGTGCACGGGTCGCCCCACCCACCGGGGCCACCTGGACCCGGACATCCGTGGGGGTGTAGGCCACATCCCCCGGGGCCACCACCACCACCACCTGGCGCACAACGGGCACCGCCAAGCAGGCGGCCACGGTGTGGTCAATCAGCCGGCGCCCCGCCACCACCTGGTACTGCTTGGGGCCTTCAGCCCCGGAGCGGCTGCCCGTGCCGGCGCTGGGTATCAAGACGTGGTAGCGGTCGCGGCCAACGGGTTCGGAAGGGTTCTGCATGGTGTGGGTGTGGGGGTTGCAGCAGGGATTCTAAAATCGAGACCTCCATGGAACTCCCCAAACTCAGCCCGGGCAAGCGCTACACCCTGCCCCGCCCCGCCGGATCGGCCGACGCCCTGTTGCTGGGCCAACTCGGCTTGCGCGAAAAACGCGATGGCCGACCGGTCGCCATCGTGACCGCCGACGCCACCGACGCGCAACGCCTGCTCGAAGAACTGCCGTTTTTTGCACCAGGGCTGCGCTGCGCCCTGTTTCCCGACTGGGAAACACTGCCCTACGACAGTTTTTCGCCACACCAGGACCTGATCTCCGAGCGGCTGGCCACGCTGTGGCGCATCCAACAACGCGACCAAGAACAAGGGGCGGACGTGGTGATCGTGCCCGCCACCACCGCCTTGTACCGCCTGGCCCCGCCCGCGTTTTTGGCGGGCTACACCTTCGCCTTCAAGGTCAAACAAAAACTCGATGAAGCCAAACTCAAGGCGCAGCTGACACTGGCGGGCTACCAGCACGTGACCCAGGTGGTCAGCCCGGGTGAGTACGCGGTGCGTGGCGGGCTGATCGACCTGTTCCCCATGGGCTCGCTGGTGCCTTACCGGGTGGACCTGTTCGACGACGAGATCGACACCATCCGCACCTTCGACCCCGACACCCAGCGCAGCCTGTACCCGGTGCCCGAGGTGCGTTTGTTGCCCGGCCGCGAATTCCCCATGGACGAGGCTGCGCGGGCCAAGTTCCGCAGCCGCTGGCGCGAAATGCTGGACGGCGACCCGACCAAAAGCCGGGTCTACAAAGACATGGGCCAGGGCATTGCCACCGCCGGCATCGAGTACTACCTGCCGCTCTTTTTTGACGACACCGCCACGGTGTTTGACTACCTGGGCCCGGACGCCACCTGGGTGCTGCACGGCGACCTGGAACCGGCCTTTCAGCGGTTCTGGCAAGACACCCGTGACCGCCACCGCCTGGTCCAAGGCGACCCCGACCGCCCCGCCCTGCCCCCAGAGGCCTTGTTCCTGGACGCCGAAGGCTTTTACGCCCGCGCCAAACCACACACGCAACTGGCCTTGCGGGGCACCCCCACCGAACAAGACGCCCAGGCCATGGGCCATTGGGTCGACACCTTGCCGGACGTGGCCGCCGTGCGCGGGGCCGAAGACCCCTTGGCCAAGTTGCAAGCCCACCTGCAACACCCCCAGTGGCGCACCCTGCTGCTGGCCGAAACCGATGGGCGCCGAGAGAGCCTGCTCGACTTTTTGCGCGCCAGCGGCCTGCACCCACCGGCCTTTGACACCCTGGCCGAGTTCCTGGCCAGCGACGAGCGGGTGGGTATCGCCACCGGCGGCCTGGCCCGGGGTTTTGTGTGGCTGGATGAGGGCCTGGCCCTGGTCACCGAAACCGAGCTGTTCGCTGCCAGCCCGACCACCCGCCGCCGCAAAAAACAAGAGCAGGTCAGCGATGTGGACGCGCTGCTCAAAGACCTCAGCGAGCTCAACGTGGGCGACCCGGTGGTGCACAGCGCCCACGGCATCGGCCGTTACCGGGGCCTGGTGAACATGGAGTTGGGGGACAAAAACCCCGACGGCAGCCCAGCGACCCAGGAGTTTTTGCACCTGGAGTACGCCAACGACGCGGTGCTGTACGTGCCGGTGAGCCAGCTGCACCTGATCAGCCGCTACACCGGGGTGAGCGCCGACGAGGCCCAACTGCACCGCCTGGGCAGCGGCCAGTGGGAAAAGGCCAAACGCAAAGCCGCGGAACAGGTCCGCGACGCCGCCGCCGAGCTGCTCAACATCTACGCCCGCCGGGCCGCGCGCCAAGGCCACGCCTTCCGCTACAGCCCCAACGACTACGAAACCTTCGCCAACGATTTTGGGTTCGAGGAAACGGCCGACCAGAAAGCCGCCATCCACGCCGTGATCCAGGACATGATCAGCCCACAGCCCATGGACCGGTTGGTGTGCGGCGATGTGGGCTTTGGCAAGACCGAGGTTGCGCTGCGCGCCGCCTTTGTGGCCGTGACCGGTGGCAAACAGGTGGCCTTTTTGGCCCCCACCACCCTGTTGGCCGAGCAACACCACCAAACCCTGATCGACCGCTTTGCCAAATGGCCGATCAAGGTGGCCGAAATGAGCCGCTTTCGCACCGCCAAAGAAATCAGCGCGGCCATGAAAGGCATCGCCGACGGCACCATCGACATCGTGGTGGGTACCCACAAGTTGTTGAGCGACAAAACCCAGTTCAAAAACCTGGGCCTGCTCATCATCGACGAAGAACACCGCTTTGGTGTGCGCCACAAAGAGGCTATGAAACAGCTGCGGGCCGAGGTGGACGTGTTGACGCTAACAGCCACGCCCATCCCCCGCACCCTGGGCATGGCCCTAGAGGGTTTGCGCGACCTGAGCGTGATCGCCACCGCACCCCAGCGCCGTTTGGCCATCAAAACCTTTGTGCGCAACGAAGGGCACGGCGTGATCCGCGAAGCGGTGTTGCGCGAACTGAAACGCGGTGGGCAGGTGTACTTCCTCCACAACGAGGTGGACACCATCGAGAACCGCAAACAAAAGCT
>JBEBBB010000307.1:0-3866 GCA_041158605.1 Pseudomonadota bacterium | reverse complement strand
CCATTGCTGCTGCGGCAGAGGGTGACCGTGCGCCCCCTTTTGATCGATTCGGAGCGGGCAAAGTTGACCGCGGTCATGACATCGGTGATGGCGCTGGACAAGCGGTTCCGAACGATGCTGTCCCGAAAACTGGGCGCAGCCAATGACGCCAAGATGGCCACGATGGCCACCGTGATCATCAGTTCAATCAGCGTCACACCACGCTGGGGTCGGAATTTGCTCATATTTCCATACTAAAACGTGGGGGTTTGGGGTGCAACCACCTGGCGATGGGTGGCGGTTTTCGGTTGCCAAGCGGTTGTGGGTGTGGGTTTTTCGTTGAACGGGCTCCCCTGTTTGGGGGATGTTCAAGTGCGCCCGGGTGCTCTACAGTCAAAACCAAATCACAGTAGGGGGGGCATATGGCGCACAACACGGGGCGGCGCGTTTCGCCTGGGCGGTGGTGGGGGTTGGGCCTGGTGGAGGTGCTGGTGGTGGTGGCCGTGATGGCGGTGCTGGCAACCATCACCCTACCTGCTTTGGGTGGGATGCTGGACCGGTTGCGTTTGGCCACCTACAACAACGACATACTGGCCCACTTGGCCTTGGCCCGCCATGAGGCCATCAAAAGGGGGCAGCGGGTGGTGGTGTGTAAAACACCCCATGCCGGCACCTGTGCGCTGTCAGGCCAGTGGCAACAAGGGTGGTTGGTGTTTGTGGATTTGAACAACAACGCCCAACTGGACCCGGGGGAAGAGGTGTTGCGCCAACAAGCCGCGCTGCCCGCTGGGTGGGTGGTCAAAGGCAATACCCCAGTGGCACGTTACGTGTCTTACCACCCCATAGGCCTGTCTTTGACCGTCAGCGGTGCGTTCCAAGCCGGCACGTTCACGGTGTGCAAAACGTCGGCTCAGGCCTCAGAGGGCCGTCAGGTGGTGATCAGCAGCAACGGTAGACCGCGCAGCCAAGTGGCCAAGTTGGCCAACTGCACCTGAGTTGCTTCTGTGGGAGCGTCAGCGGCTGACCTCGTCCACCAGTGTTTTGAAGTCGTCGATGTCTTCAAAGCTGCGGTACACACTGGCAAACCGCACATACGCTACTTTGTCCAGCTTTTTTAGTTCACGCATCACCATCTCGCCCAGCCGGTGTGTGGCAACCTCTCGGCTGGGCAGGTTCAGCAGTTTTTCCTCGATGCGCTCCATGGCGCCATCCACCTGTTCGGTGCTGACAGGCCGCTTGCGCAACGCCAGGGCGAAACTGGCCCGGAGTTTGGTTGGGTCGTAGTCGATGCGGCGGCCGTCTTTTTTAACGACAGCCGGGTAACTCACCTCAGGCCGTTCGTAGGTAGTGAAACGCTTTTCACACCCACCGCATTGGCGGCGGCGGCGGATAAAACCCCCTTCTTCGGCCACACGCGTTTCCACCACCTGGGTGTCGCCGTGGCCGCAGAAGGGGCATTTCACTGGTAAACAGGAAAACGGGCGGTCAGGGCGTTGACCTTGGCGCGCACCGCTTCGATGTTGGCCGGGTCGCGTGGGTTGTCCAGCACGTCGGCGATCAGGTTGGCGGTCAGGCGGGCCTCTTCGTCCTTGAAGCCCCGGGTGGTCATGGCGGGTGTGCCCACGCGGATCCCACTGGTGACCATGGGTTTTTCCGGGTCGTTGGGGATGGCGTTTTTGTTGATGGTCATGTGGGCACTGCCCAGCACGGCCTCAGCTTCCTTGCCGGTGATGCCCTTGGCGCGCAGGTCAACCAGCATCACGTGGCTCTCGGTGCGCCCGCTGATGATGCGCAGGCCGCGTTGGGTGAGCGTTTCGGCCACGATCTGGGCGTTTTTAACCACCTGCTGCTGGTAGGCCTTGAACTCGGGGCTGAGGGCTTCTTTGAATGCCACGGCCTTGGCCGCGATCACGTGCATCAGCGGGCCACCTTGCAGGCCGGGGAATATGGCGCTGTTGATGGCTTTTTCGTGTTCGGCCTTCATCAGGATGATGCCGCCACGGGGGCCGCGCAGGCTTTTGTGGGTGGTGCTGGTGACCACATCGGCAAAAGGTACTGGGTTGGGGTAAACGCCCGCCGCGATCAGGCCAGCGTAGTGGGCCATGTCCACCATGAAGATCGCGCCGATCTCCTTGGCCACCTTGGCAAAGCGTTCAAAATCGATGCGCAGGCTGTAGGCAGAGGCGCCAGCCACGATCAGTTTGGGGCGGTGCTCGCGCGCCTTGGCTTCCATCGCGTCGTAGTCGATTTCTTCCTGTGCGTTCAGGCCGTAAGACACCACGTTGAACCATTTGCCTGACATGTTCAGGGGCATGCCGTGTGTCAGGTGGCCGCCTTCGGCCAAGCTCATGCCCATGATGGTGTCGCCGGGCTTCAAGAAAGCCAGGAACACCGCTTCGTTGGCAGAGGCGCCGCAGTGGGGTTGCACGTTGGCTGCGTCGGAGCCAAAAATTTGTTTGACCCGGTTGATGGCCAGTTGCTCGGCCACGTCCACGTGTTCGCAACCACCGTAGTAGCGTTTGCCGGGGTAACCCTCGGCGTATTTGTTGGTGAGCTGCGTGCCCTGGGCCGCCATCACGGCCGGCGAGGCGTAGTTCTCGCTGGCGATCAGCTCAATGTGGTGCTCTTGGCGGGCGTTTTCCGCTTGGATGGCGGCGAACAGCTCGGGGTCGGTTTGTTCGATCAGGATGTTGCGGTTGTACATGGTGGCAGTCTGTGTCGTGTGGGTACCGCCCCCGCGTTAACAGGGGTGGAACGGCTGCCCAGGCGAACGGCGTGAAACGCGGTGCGCTTCCCAGTGGTGTCCCACGTCAGCTCGGTGGGGTGTTCACACCCACACGGCCTATCGCCAGTTGCGCACCATCTGATTTTATCAGGACCTGGAGGCGACGTGCACGGGCAAGCCAGGTTGGCTGGTAACGGTCTCGGTTTCCGCAGAGTCTGGGTCAGCGGCGCCTGGGGTGGATGACGGGTTGTCTGCGGAGCGTTGGTAGGCCGTGAAGCCGACTTTTTCGCCTTTGGCCACCCGTTTCAGCCGGTCGTGTTCAGACATGACCTTGGCCACATAGCCGTTGCCGTCGGTGTTGACCACGCCGGCGTACAGTTTTAATGCACCCTCCAGGTTGCCGGCCCGTTTCAGGGTTTCTTGCAGCACCTGTATGCCCACCCGCAGGTTGGTCAGGGGGTCAAAGGCCGCCAGGGTGCCGCCAAAACCGGCGAACTTGTCGGTGTGCACGCGGGTCATCACCTGCATCAAGCCTTGGGCTCCCACGGGGCTGGCGGCGAAGGGGTTGAAGCTGGACTCTACCGCCACCACGGCCAACACCACGGTGGGGTCTATGCCCGCCCGTTTGCCGGTTTGGTAGGCCTCGGCCACCAGTGCACTGACCGGTTCGGAGGCAACGCGGTATTTGCGGCTCAACCAGTCGGCCACATGTGCCTGTTCGCGGGGCAGGGACAAGGGGTCGGTCGCGGTCACGCGTTCCACCGCTTGTGGATCGGCAGCCAACACCAGTTCGGGTGTTTGGCGCTGCAACAGCCAGCCGAGCAGGTGCTGTTCGGCACCTGCCCGCAGGTCGGGGCGGGCCACCATAACGGCGACCACAAAAGCCAAGCCCAGGCCCAGCAAGGCCATGCTGTTGTGGGTCAGGGCCATGGCACCCTGCCAAGTTGAGTCAGCGGCAGACCGCAGGGTCCGCCAGGACCGGGTCAGCCAAAGGGGTTTTTGCGCTGTCATAGCACGCTCCTTTCGGTGGCCGCTCGGGGCTGCAGAGCAATCCCAAGGGGCCTAGATTGGGGGTCGCTACCTGGGGGATGGCCCCCTGGTATAGCCGGGGTCGGCAGCGTTTGAGGGTTTGCCCTAGGAGGCAAACGGGCGAATAGTAGTG